>CAZZAD010000009.1:0-27325 GCA_964652055.1 uncultured Burkholderiaceae bacterium
GACGCGCCCTGCAAGGGAGGGAACGCCGCCGCAACGAAGTAAAAGATGTGATCAAAAGACAGGGCGCAGGCTGGGGCGACGTTTCTTCAGCGTGTATTTGTATGAGCGTTTGAGCAGTGCCCACGACCACACCACCTCAACAGTATCGGGGGCTACGTCAGCTTCAGCGGCAAGTCGCGCAGCCGCTGTCCTGTCAGCGCAAACAACGCATTCGCTATAGCCGGCGCAATCGGCGGCACACCCGTTTCACCTACGCCGCCAGGCGGTTCAGTACTGGCCACGATATGCGTTTCAATCGCCGGGCAGTCACGCAGCAGCGCCATGGGGTATTGCGCGAAACTGGTTTGCTGCACCCGGCCGTGCTCAATGGTGATTTCGCCAAAGAGCGCCGCGGTCAGGCCAAACACGATGCCGCCTTCCATCTGCTGCATCACGATGTCTGGGTTGACCGCAACCCCGCAGTCGATGGCGCACACCACGCGGTGTACGCGTGGCGCTTTGCCCTCTAGCGAGACCTCAACCACCTGCGCCACGATGGAACCAAAAGATTCGTGCAACGCCAGTCCGCGCGCCCGGCCTGTGCCCAGGGACGTGCCCCAGCCTGCCTTGCTACACGCCAGCTCCAGCACCGCGCGGTGACGTGGGTGGTTTTTGAGCAGATCCAGCCGAAACCGCAGCGGATCGCGCCCGGTGGCATGCGCCACCTCATCAATAAAACTTTCCGTGAAAAAAGCGCTGTACGAATGACCGACGGCACGCCAGTAACCGATAGGCACCGGTGTTTGAACCACTTGATGCGCACTGGTGCGGTGAGCAAATTCGTAGGGCTGATCAAACAAGCCTTCGACTGTGGTTTTGTCGGGCATATTCACCGCCAAAGCCGGGTAGCTACGTTGGAGGTAATGCGGCGTGATGGCATCGGACACGCTGTGGGTGACCCAGACCTGCGGCGCACCGTGCGCATCCAACCCGGCCTGCATGCGCGCTACTGCAGCGGGACGGTACAGGTCATGTGCGAAATCTTCTTCACGCGACCACAACACCTGCACCGGTGCAGGCGCCACATCGCGCGCCACCTGGACTGCCACGGCGATGTAGTCCGACTCCAACCGTCGACCAAAACCTCCCCCCAGCAAGGTGACGTTGACTTCGACCTGCTCGGCGTCCAGACCGGCAACACGCGCCGCCACATGGCGCGCCACGCTGGCCACTTGCGTGGGCACCCAGAGGCGCAACCGACCGTCTTCGGTGAACTGGGCGGTGCAGTTCATGGGCTCCATGGTGGCGTGGGCAAGCCACGGTGCGCTGTAGTCGGCGCGAATCACGCGCGCCGCTTGCGCCAGCGCCGCTGCACCCTCGCCACGTTCGTGGAAGGTGCAGCCTTCAAATTGATCGAGCTGCGCGCGCATGTGGCTCAAGAGCTGGGCACTACTTAAGGCAGCGTGTTCGCCCTCTTGCCAACGCACGTCAACCTGCTTGACTGCGGACAACGTGGTCCAGCTGTCATTCGCCACGACGGCAATGCCAGGAGGTGCACCGGCGCCTCCCGCGAAGGTCGACACGCGCACCACGGCAGGCCGATGCAGCACGGCGTCCCCATTGACTGAGGCGATGGAACCGCCGATCACCGGACAAAACCGCACCGCGGCGTAGAGCAATCCGGACAGCCGCACATCCGTCCCAAAGACGGCGGTGCCATTGACTTTGGCCACCACATCGAGCCGCGGCGCCTTCGTTCCCAGCAGCTTGAATTGGTCAGGGGATCGCAACGCAATGGTGCGCGGTGGAGGTTCATGCAATGCAGCGGCAGCCAGCTCGCCAATGGCCACGCGGCGCCCATCGGCGTGAATCACGACGCCCTGATCCATGCGGCATTGCTCCACCGGCACGCCCCAGCGTCGGCTGGCTGCCGCCAGCAACATCATGCGGGCCACCGCGCCGGCCTGGCGCATTGGCAACCACGCATCGCGCACGCTGGAGCTGCCTCCGGTGATTTGCAAACCCAACTCGCGGCCGGCTTTGCCCAGCAACCATTCACTCAGACGCACCACGGGCGAGCCCTGCGCATCGGGATGAAATGGCAAACCGCCCACCAAAACGGCGACGTTGCCGTAGATGGCATCCATGCCAGCAGCCTCGACGTGCACACGCGCCAGGGGCACGTCCATCTCTTCGGCCACCAGCATGGGGAGCGCCGTGTGCACGCCCTGCCCCATCTCGGCACGCGGCACCACCACACCCACGGTGCTGTCCCGATACACCTTGACCCAACCGTTCAGCGCCCAAGGTTCATTTGCATCGGGGCCGGCCTTGCCCAGACGGCTGCGCGCCGGCAAAACGCCCCAACCCACGATCAGCGCACCGCCTGCACCCAGGGCGCCAAGAAGAAGTGTGCGGCGTTTCATTTCGCGCTCAATTGAGCAGCCACATCCAAAATGGCGCGTTCGATGCGCGGGTAGGTGCCACACCGACAGATGTTGGTGAGTTCGCGGGCAATATCGTCGCGCGTGGGGTGGGCGTTCTTCGTCAGCAGGGCCGTGGCCGTCATCAGCATGCCGCTCTGGCAGTAGCCACACTGCGGCACCTGATGCGCGACCCACGCCTGTTGAAGCGCTTCCAGAATGTGGCTCTTGCCTTCAACGGTGCTCACTTTGCGTCCAGCCACTGCGCCCACCGGAAACACGCAGGAACGCACCGACTCACCGTCGATCAACACCGTGCAGGCGCCACACTGGCTGACACCACAACCGAACTTGGTGCCCGTGAGGTTGAGTACATCACGCAGCACCCACAACAGCGGCATCTGCGCATCGACATCCACCGCATGCGCGTGGCCGTTGACGTTCAGCGCAATGGCCATAAACGAACCCGGCTATTCCATTTCTTCATATAGCGGCAGCGTCAGAAACTCTGCAAAAGCGTCCTGCGTGCTCATCTGCTCGAAGATGGCGGCGGCGCGATCGAACTTGCCTTCGGCGCCACTGGCTTTGATCTTGGCGAGCTCTTCGGCAATGAGCGAGCGCACCAACTCGGCCGTGACCTTGCGTCCATCATCGAGCACGCCTTTGGCACTGCGGATCCACTGCCAGACCTGCGAGCGGCTGATCTCCGCCGTAGCCGCGTCTTCCATCAAGTTGTGAATGGGTACGCAGCCATTACCCGCGAGCCATGCGCCCAGGTAATGAATGCCTACGTTGATGTTCATGCGCAGACCCGCCTCGGTGATGGGCGCTTCGGGCTGGAAGTTCAGCAAATCGGCCGCGGTGGTTTTTACGTCGTCGCGTTTCTTGTCGATCTGATTCTTGCGCGTGCCCAGGACCTTGGTGAACTCTTCCATGGCCAAAGGCACCAGTCCAGGATGCGCCACCCAACCGCCGTCATAGCCATCGGTGGCATCACGCGCTTTGTCGGCACGCACACCGGACAGGGCTTTTCCGTTGGCTGCGGCATCGCCTTTAATGGGAATCAACGCACTCATGCCACCGATGGCCGGCGCATTGCGCTTGTGACACGTGGCCAATAACAACAGCGCATAGGCACGCATGAAGGGCGCCGTCATGGTGACTTTGGCGCGATCGGCCAGGCAGAAGTTGCGATCCATCTTGAATTTCTTGATGCAGCTAAAGATGTAATCCCAGCGGCCAGCGTTCAACCCCGCGGAATGCTCGCGTAGCTCATACAAAATTTCATCCATCTCAAAGGCGGCCAGTACCGTTTCAATCAGCACCGTGGCTTTGATCGTGCCCTGGGGCAGACCCAATTCCTTCTGCGTCATTACAAAGATGTCATTCCAAAGACGTGCCTCCAGGTGCGATTCCATCTTGGGCAGATAAAAGTACGGACCACTGCCACGCGCCAGCAGCTCTTTGGCGTTGTGAAACATGTAGAGCGCAAAGTCGAAAACGCCGCCAGAAACACGCTGGCCATCGACCAATACATGCTTCTCATCAAGGTGCCAGCCGCGCGGCCGCACCACCAGGGTGGCAACCTTGTCATTGAGACGGTAGGTCTTCTCGCCCTGTGTCAGGCTGATGGTGCGGCGAACGGCCTCCATCAAATTGAGTTGTCCGGTGATCTGGTTGTCCCAACGGGGTGAGTTGCTGTCTTCAAAATCGGTCATGTAGGAATCAGCGCCGGAATTGAGCGCATTAATGACCATCTTGCGTTCCACGGGGCCGGTGATTTCCACACGCCGGCATTGCAAATCGGCGGGAATGGGCGCAATCGTCCAATGGCCCTCACGCACCGAGCGTGTTTGGGGCAAAAAATCAGGGCGGGCACCCGCATCCAGCGCTTTGGCACGTTCGGCACGCAGAGCCAACAATTCACGCCGACGCGGCTCGAAGGCTCGATGCAGTCGGGCCACCAAAGACAAGGCATCAACCGTCAGAATCTTTTCAAAATCGGGGGTTAACCGGGCATCAATCTGTACGCCTTGAGGAAATGCCATTGCTAGACCTTCAAGTTAAATAGTGGGCCGCGCAGTCTGCTACACGAACGCCCTTAGTGCAACGCAGCAGAAACAGGGATGAACAGACCCGGGCAAGGCATACACGTTGGGACGTTTTTTCATGCTGTTGTGCGTGCAGCCATCCAAATAGATGGCTGAAATCAGGTTTTGAGCGCTGCGCGACAACAGGTGCAACAAAACGTTACAGCGTGTTGTTCGCATAGCCCCTTGTTGCTGCCTTGCAGCGAAAAAAATTCATGCCTCATTCGAAAGAAGGGTGGCGTACTCGCACCTTTCCGGTACTCTTCGCGCGCTGTTTTTCATCAATCTTCGGGCCGCATTTGGCGGCGTTTTTCAACCTACTTCGCAATGGGTGTTCCTGTGGACCTTTCCTTATTTGATGCTGAAGAACTTTTGCACTTGGCGATCAACCTGAGCGCACAACAAAAATTTGTTGAAGCGCTGGCTTGTTTGAAACGCGCCAACAAACTCGACCCGAAAAACGCTGCCGTCATCTATTTCACCGCAGTGATTTACGCCCAGATCAATTTGTACGAACGCGCGCTGGCCACCATGCAGCACGCTGTGCAAATGAACCCCGCACTCGACATCGCACACTTCCAAATTGGCTTGCTGTTCTTTACATCAGGCCGTGTTTCCGAAGCCATTGAAGCCTGGCGCCCGCTCAACCGGCTGGGCGACGAGCACCCGCTGTATCTGTTCAAAGCGGGGCTTGAAGCCCTGGCGCGCGAAGACTTCGACGCGTGCCGCAACTATCTGCGCCAAGGTATTGCCCTGAACGCCGAAAACGAGCCGCTGAACAACGACATGCGCAAAATCCTGCAACGTCTCGGTGATTCGGAATACGGCGACGAGGACGACGAGTGATTTGCAGCCCGCATAGACACTCAGGCACTCGCTCCAAAGCATCGCACGACGGTCAGTGACATGTTCAACTCGACTCCGTATGAAGCGCTTTTTATGCCGGTCCTTCTCACGATGCCCCGTCTGATGGCCACCTTTTCGGTTGTGCCCTTCTTGTCGGGGGAAATCATGACTGGCTTTATACGTAGCGGCTTCGTGGTCATGCTGGCAATGTTTTTTTCCCCGGTGGTTGGCGAGATCCTGCCCGTGATGTCCGCCACCACCATCGTTGCCCTGGCTGCCAAGGAGATACTGATCGGGCTCATGCTCGGGCTGGCCTTTGGTCTGTTTATCTGGGCGATTCAAAGTGTGGGTGACCTCATCGACTTTCAGACCGGCGCAGCCAACGCCACTTTTTTCGATCCCATCACCGGCCATGAGGGCGGCCCCACAGGCAGCTTCTTGTCGCAATTGGTGACCACCCTCTTTATATCGGCGGGAGGGCTGTTGGCCATTCTGGGCGTGCTGGTGGAGTCGTACCGCATCTGGCCCATCACCTCCTACATGCCCCACATGGACGTAGTCCTCGAACAGTTCGTGATTCGTCAGGGCGATACGCTTTTTTTGTGGATCGTCAAACTCGGCAGTCCGGTCGTGCTGGTACTGCTATTGACGGATATAGGGTTGGGACTGGTCAATCGTTTTGCGCCTCAGCTCAACGTGTTTGTGTTTTCCCAGCCGCTCAAGAGTTTTTTGGCCTCGCTGATGATGATTCTTTTTCTGATGTTCGTTTTTGAACTGCTGCAAGGCTTCATGCGGCCAGGCAATGACGTGCTGGCATTTTTGAGAGCGATGCTCTAGCCATGGCCGAAAAACAACATCAACCGACCGATAAACGCCTGCGTGATGCACGCAAGCGCGGCGAAGTCGTGATCAGCCAAGACGTGACGGCCGCGGTTGTATTTATTGGGGTCGTGGGTTCAGTCTGGATCCTTGGGCCCAGACTGTATGAACTGCAGCGTGATCTCCTGACGCACACCCTAAGCGCCGAGACATTGCGCAATCCCGGGGCTCATGTGGTCCAGCTGCTTCAGCACACTGCCCTCGCACTGTTGTGGGCCCTGATTCCCTTTGCGCTGGTTGAACTGGTGTGCGGAGTGGCTGGTGCGTTTGCTCAGGTCGGCGGCCTGGTGGCCTTTAGCCGCATCAATCCCGACATGAAGCGCCTGAATCCGGCTGAGGGCCTGAAGCGCATGTTTGCCATGCGCAATGTCATCAACCTGGTCAAGATGATTCTCAAGACCTTGTTACTGGGAACGTTGATGTTCGTGGTGATTCGCTCGTCACTGGACACCGCGCTGCGCGCCGGATATAGCGACGTTTTCGGCGTGCTGCAGGTTGCTTCCTCACTCATCATGTTGGTGTGCGGCTGGGCGGCTGTGATTTACTTGGTCATGGCTGCAATCGACTACGTGCATGTGCGTTACGAATTCATGAAACAAAACCGCATGTCAACCGACGAAGTTCGTCGCGAGCACAAAGATAGCGAAGGCGACCCCATCCTGCTGGGTCGACGTCGCGCCGCTCAGCAGGAAGCGGCCTACGCCGGTCTGATTGATCGGGTCAATGCGGCCTCTGCGGTCATACATTCATCACGGTTTGCATTGGCCATTCAATATCGCGGCCCCAAGGATTTGCCTCGGGTGATTGCACGCGGCGAAGGCCACATCGCCGCACAGATTCGACGCTATGCGAAGGACGGATTGATCCCCATGGAAGAAGACGGCGAACTTGCGCATCGGCTCTATGAAGAAGTCATGCAGGACCGTCCGATTCCAAGACACCTGTACGTACGCGTAGCGAAGTTGTTGCGCTGGGCCCTAGGCAAGAACTGATTCTTCGCGCCAAAAAACTTGACTCACTATTAAATGTTCACAGACAAAAATTCCGCCAGCCGTACAAAAGTCGTGGTGCGCAGCTCGTCCACCCCGACGGCTGACCTAGCCCAGGCCGCACGCTTTCCGCGCGTGGACAAACCGGCCGCGCTGGCACTAAACCGGCTCTATGGCCGACAGCACCTGGCGCCACTAGAGTTTGGACAGGAAAAATACAAAGCGCTTTGGGACTTTGAACAGCGCTCCGTCCCTCACAGCCGGGCCTATCGGTTTACCTTGGGGCAGCACGTGGGCTATGTGGGCCTGGACATGCTGGCCGAGTCGGCACTGCTGGGTGAGCGCTTTTCAGACTTGCTTCCCAGAGACTTACGCTACCTGCTAATTGCCGATGCTCTGCATCCCTGGGCACAGAGCACGGAGAAAGCCATGGGAATCCGGTTTGAATGGAGCCCCCCGGCCGCCGATGCAAAAGAACCCAGCGCTTCGGACATTGAACGCGCTGCACTATTTCGTCTTCACAAGGAAGGTGAAAGCGGTGCCCGGTGCGGTGGTTTTCTCCGATTTGACGACAGCGCCGCATTGGAACTGACGGCGACGTCCCTGACCCAGCTATTAGCACCCGTGACGCCACGCACACTGGGCTGGCTGCAGTTTCCGCTGTCCTTTGGTATTGGCACCACCCGCCTGACGCTCAACGAGCTCAAGAGCATTGTGGTGGGCGACATTGTGAGCGTGGATGAACGCCCCTTGTCTTCAGAAGGCATGCTGGTCGAAGCGCGCATCAAAGGCAGTCCTGGCATCGACATCGTCGGGCAGGTCAAAGGATTCAACATCACCGTTAAGCATTGGAAAGTTCAGACCATGACGCAAGGCAACCCTAACGCACCCGATTCGTCCATTGAACCCACCGGGCCACAGGCACCCAACGTACCGCCAGACAACCTGGGCGGGCTGGAAGTTCCACTGCGATTTGAAATTGGCGATCTTTCGGTCTCCTTGGCGGACCTGAAACATCTGCAACCCGGTTTTATTTTTGAACTCCCTCAGCCCATCAGTCACGGCACGGTTCGCATCCTTGCGCACGGCAATTTGCTGGGCACGGGCTACCTAGTGGCCATTGGCGACCGCCTGGGCGTACGCGTCACTGCATTCATACCCAATAAAGATGAATAACTTTCCAGATCCCGTAGGCCTCATTGGCCTGATCGTCGTCTTCGGCGTGCTGCCATTTGTCGCGCTGATGACGACGAGCTACACCAAACTCGTGATTGTGTTTGGATTGCTGCGTGCTGCGCTGGGCCTGCAGCAAACCCCACCCAACCTTGTCATCAACGGCATAGCCATCATCTTGTCCGTCTACATCATGGCGCCCGTGGGAATGGACATTGCCGATGGCCTTAAGAACCGAAACCTGGGCTCTAAAACAGGCGTCACTGAAGTAATAACGGTCTTTAACGTCGCCAACAAACCGGTCAAAGAATTTCTCAGCAAACACACGATGGAACGCGAGCGGCAGTTTTTTCTCAAATCCGCCACCGCCATTTGGCCCAAACATCGGGCCGAAACCCTGCAGTCGGACGACCTCATCGTGCTGGTACCCAGCTTCGCTTTGAGCGAGCTGACACGGGCGTTCCAAATTGGCTTCGTGATCTATCTGATGTTCATCGTGGTCGATCTCATTGTGGCCACCATCTTGCTGGCATTAGGCATGTCGATGATTTCTCCGACCACCATCTCGCTGCCGTTCAAGCTACTGCTGTTTATTAGTTTGGATGGATGGTCAAGACTGGTCCACGGATTGGTGCTGTCCTACCGATGAACACGTTATCCCGTTTCCGTTGCGGCAATGCACAAGGTGCTATGGACCTATGCCTCAGCGGTGTTGTGGCTCTTGAGCCTTTAACCAAACCGTAGACACTTCGTCCGCTGATACAACTTTGAGCACAGTCATGTATTTATTTGATTTTCAACCCGTACACACGCAGATTTCAGGAGCAGTTCAATGACCACCCAGGCCGTGGCTCCCGCTTCATCAAAGGGCCTCAAAGATCTGTTTGCGATGACCAAGCGCCAGAACGATCTGGTGCTTGCCGCACTGTTGGTGGCCATCGTTGCGCTTTTTGTACTGCCCTTGCCCACATGGCTTATCGACTTGCTGATCACGAGCAACTTGGCGATCAGTTTTGGCGTGCTCATGGTGTCCATGTACGTGTCCTCGGCGCTGAACCTTTCGACGTTTCCATCGCTTCTGTTGTTCACCACGCTCTTTCGGCTGGCACTGAACGTCGCCTCGACCAAGCTGATTTTGTTGCACGCGGACGCGGGCCACATCATTGATACCTTCGGCAAGCTCATCGTGGGCAATAACGTGGTCGTCGGTGGCGTGGTATTCCTGATCATCGCCATCGTCCAGTTCATTGTGATTGCCAAGGGTTCGGAGCGCGTGGCTGAAGTGGCCGCCCGTTTTGCTCTTGACGCCATGCCCGGAAAACAGATGAGTATTGACGCCGACGTTCGAGCGGGCGTGCTCACGTCATCTGACGCACAAAAGAAGCGCCGGCTGCTGGAGGAAGAAAGTCAGCTCCATGGCGCCATGGACGGCGCCATGAAATTCGTCAAAGGCGACGCCATCGCTGGCATCGTCATCGCCCTGGTCAACATCCTGGCCGGGGTGGCCATCGGCACCATGATGCTCAACATGCCTATTGGAGTGGCCCTGCAGCGCTACGCCATTCTGACCATCGGTGACGCCATGGTGTCGCAGATTCCCTCGCTGCTGGTGTCCGTTGCCGCGGGTCTTGTGATCACCCGCGTGGGTTCATCCGGCATGGAAGGACGCAGTTCCCATCTGGCCACCAGCATTGCCCGCCAAGTGCTGGCCTACCCACGCGCGCTGATCGTGACCGGCCTGGTGTTGGCCTCGTTTCTCCTGGTTCCGGGCTTTCCCAAATGGAGCTTTGGCCTGCTCGCGCTGGCCGCTATTGGCGGTGGTTTTTTCCTGCTGTCCGCCAGCCGGCTGCATCGAACGCCGGGCTGGATTGCCCATGCGGACCCCGATGACGACAGCGAGCACATTGCGTCAGGAAATGCTGCGGTGGCTACAGCGCTTGCGGTCCAGTTGTCGCCTTCACTCAAAGGCAAGATTGACCGTCAGAGGTTTGATGCGGCGATGTCCCAGGCCAAATCAAACATTGAAACTGATCTAGGGCCCATATTCCCCAACCTGCAATTCACCTTCTCAGCCCTAGCACCTGAAAATGGTTACCAGATTCTGGTGCAAGACGTGGTCATGTCGCGCGGCACCTTGCGCCCCGGCTCGCTGATGCTTGACCCCGAGCAAACCAGCAAGGGGCTGCCCAAAGGCGCACAGACAGCAGAATCTTTTGGTCCATTTCAAAGTGTGGCGTGGATACCCGCAAACCCACCCAACGCCAATGCCTGGAGTTGTGAAGACGTGCTGGTCAGGCATATTGAACACGTGGCACGCAATTATGTCTGGCGCCTGATCGGAATTCAGGAAGTGCAGCGGTTGATCCATTGGGTGCAACGAGATGCCCCGGATTTAGCCGCTGAGATTTCTCGCGTGGTGCCCCTGCCCCGCATCACAGAGGTACTGCGGCGCCTGCTGATGGAAGGCGTACCTATTCGTAACCTGCGCTTTATTTTTGAAAGTCTGGTCGCCTGGGCAGCCAACGAACAAGACAACGTGATGCTCACTGAGCTGGTCCGGATTGACATGGGCCGCTACATCACCAGCCGCTATGTGGGTGCTGATCGCAAGCTCGATGCCATCATGTTCGAGTCTGGTTTGCTTGAGCGTCTGCAAACCTCGCTAGAGCGCACGGCCACCGGATTTTCACTCACTCTGAGCCCGGCAGCTACGCACGAAATACGCGAGCAGTTGCGTCAACTGCTCAATGCACGTCCTTCTGCCGAGGTCCAACCCACCGTCATCGTGGTGCCAGTGAATATGCGTCGCAGCGTGAAGAAGGTGCTGGTCGAATCAGTTGCACCCAAGTTGCCCGTGTTGTCGTACCAGGAACTGGATGAAGACGTCGCCTTGCAGCCCGTGGGCTGGATCAAGAATCCCACAGCCACCTAACCTCAGTCACCCTACCCAGGCCCAAGGCATGTCACCCCTGAACATTCTCGATATCACTCGCGACGCGCTTTTGATCGTGTTGTGGGTGTCGTTGCCTGTCGTGTTGGTCTCCACACTGGTTGCACTGCTTGTTGCTGTTGTGCAAGCGGTTACCCAAATACAGGACCAAAGCATCGGTCAGTCAGTCCGGATCATTACCGTACTGGTCACAGTTATTGTGTCCGGTGCGTGGATGGGCCGCGAAGTAATGCGCTTCGCGGAAAACGCCTTTCAAACCCTCACAGTGCTGCCATGAAAACACACCTCGCTCATAGCTGGATTCATTCCCTACTGCTGTCTGCTTCTTGCGTCGCCCTGACGTTGAGCGCAGCCACAGGCCAGGCCGCAGAGTTGCGCTGGCGTAGCAAACCCTTTCAAATCGTCGCTAACGAGAAGCCACTCGCGGACTTTTTGCGAGAACTGGCAGCCTCGCAGGGCACATCGGCCGTCATTGATCCCAAAGTAGAAGGCACGATCAGCGGCAAGTTCTCCGTCGCCGGCGGCGCCATGGTGATCCTGGACAGTGTGTGCGCAACCTATGGCCTGACCTGGTACTACGACGGCTCGTTCCTCTTTGTCGATTCCGTCAGCGACGTATCCAACGAGGTTCTGCCCATCTCTGAAGGCAGCGCCTTGCGTCTGAATCAAACGATTAACCGCCTGCAAATTGCAGACGCGCGCTTCCCACTGGTAGTTAACGAGCGTGAGGGCAGCATCTTCGTCTCCGGCCCCAAGCGTTATGTCGAACTTGTGCGTCAAGCGGTGCGCCTGGCTGAAGATCCCAGCAAGCAGTCGGATCGAGCTGAAATCCGTTTCTTCCCGCTGAAATACGCCCGCGCTTCGGACACACAAGTCACTCGTGATGGCAAGCAAGTCACCGTGCATGGCGTAGCCAGCATCCTGCGCAATCTGTTTGGCAAGACATCCCAAAGCAGCATTTCAAGTACGCTCGCAGCACGCACCGGAGCCAACCGCCAAGTGCGGCTTGTCAGCGGAGAAAGTGCCAATGTGCCCAAGTTGGAAATGGGAATTTCTGGCTCTGATGATCGCAACCGCATAGGCTCCAGTACCGATTTGCCCCAATTTCAACCGGACACAGGGCTTAACGGCATTCTGGTGCGCGACTTTCCCCACCGCATGGGGCAGTACGCCAGCTTGATCAGCTCACTGGATGTTCGTCCGCGACTCGTGGAAATCGAGGTCACGATCATGGACGTGAGCTCTGACCGACTGACGAGTTTGGGGATCGATTGGCGCGCCCATGGCGATCATGCTGACCTACAAATTGGCCGCGGCAACGGGACCCCGCTGACCTACACCGGCGCCACGACCGAGGCCGGTCAGACAGGCCCCTTTACGCCCAAAGGCATCGTGTTCACGGGCTCCATTGGCAACAGCATGCGCGAGTATCTGCTGACGCGCGTCAGTGCTCTGGCCGAACTCGGTCAGGCAAATTTCGTGGCCCGCCCCAAAGTCTCGACGCTGGACAACGTTGAAGCCAGCCTTGAGAACTCGAACGAGTTTTACGTCAAGGTCAGCGGCTTTCAGGACGCAGGCCTGTTTAATATCAAAGCAGGAACTTCTTTGCGCGTCACACCTCTGATTGTTGATGAAACAGATGGGCGCGGTGTGATGATGAACATCAACATCGTCGACAGTAGTCTGGGGCCGGTGCTCAGCGATGGCCTTCCCAGCATCAGAAGCCGCACGGTCAATACGCAAGCTTTGGTTGACGAGGGCAAGAGCCTTCTGATTGCAGGCTATTCGTCTGAAGAAACAAGCAAAGTGGAAACGGGTGTGCCCGGCCTGTCGTCGATTCCCGTTTTAGGCAATTTGTTCAAACACAAGGAAGACAAGCAGATCAACATGGAGCGTTTTTATCTACTCACTCCGCGGTTGGTCGGCATTCCGGGCACTGCAGGCAGCACCATCAAGGCAGCGCCTGAACTTAAGCCAACGGCCGATGTACCCGTTGCTGCTGAACCCGCGCTTAAGGAGGCCGCACGGTGAACCAACCCACGGCCGCCCCTTCGCAGTCTGCGACGTGGTGCGTACGGTTCCTCAATGGACCGTTGCGTGGGCGCACCATTGCGCTCAGGCACGGCACCAATGTGGTGGGGTCGGGAAATGAGAGCGACATCCTGTTGCAAGGTGACGTTCAACCGCGCCATCTGATTTTTACTGTGGGCGACATCGCAGTGTCTGTGCAGAAACAAGGCACTGCGGTGGCCAAACTCAATGGCGAAGACCTACCAATGCAGCGGCGCAGCACCGTGCGCGGCGACATTATTTCAATCGGCACGATTGATTTTGAGCTCGATAAAGTAAAGACGGAAAGTAGCCCATTGGGTGCTCTGGCTGAAACCAGAAACGAAAACGCATTTGATGAACCTGCCAAGGATTCCGCCGAGGCCGCGCCGCCACCTGCTCCCGCCCCCTGGAAACTCACCGTACCCTTGCGGTACGGCTTGGCCGCGGGTGGCGTCATCGTGCTGGCCACACTCTCGGTAGTCATCGGCATGAACACCTATGAATCTGGCCGATCCTGGAAAATTGCATCGCCCGCCACGGACGTCGAAAGTCTGCACCGCGTCGTCGCGGAATTTCCGGAAGTCAAGGTCATTGACCATGCGGATGGAAAAATTGGCGTACGAGGGTTTGTAGAGTCGCGCGCTCGTCGGGCAGCCCTGGCGGAGACATTGCGCCAATTTGGCGATGGAATTTCCGTCAACGTGCACGCGGCAGACGAAATAGTCGAGCAAGCCCATCGCTACCTCAATGAGCCTGACATTTCCATTGACTACGCTGGGCAAGGTCGATTGGTTATTTCGGGCGCAACAACAAATTCGGCAGTTCATGGCAAAGTGGCACGTCTAGGCGCTGATTTGCGTTCGGTCATTGCCGTGGTCGACGAGGTTGAATCTGGTAAACGCTCTAAAACAAAGCCCCTAGTTAACAACAACTCTTCTGAGCTTGCTGATTGGCAAAGTTCGCTGCCTTCCCAAATGGTCGGCCTCACCGAATTTACAAATGGCATGCGGCATATTCAGCTCTCCAATGGCCGCCGCTACTACGAAGGTTCAACGCTCAGGTCAGGCGACGAACTGGTCAATATCGAAGCCGACCATCTGGTTGTTACCAAGAGCAGTAAAAAGCCGCGCCCTAATAGCGCTCCCGCCCCCGAACCCGGCAAATAGTTTTTTCTTCTTACTCCGAGGGGCACGCGCCCCTCGGAGTAAGCGTATTTTTTCACCCGAAGCGTCGGGCCAAGTTATTGCGGCACGCTGTAACGTCCGTCCCCATGACCCAGGAGTCAATACGATGGCACCATACAAATCACTGAACGCGTTCGTCTTGACAACCCTGGTGGCGGCAACATGGACGGCCGCGGCGCAGGCCCAGCCCGCCTCCGCCTCCTCCACCTATACCGTCAGCCAACTCACGCCCGAGGCTGCATTGAAAGCTGCCCAGGCCGCGTTAACCGAGTGTCGCAAGCGGGGCTTTCAGGTTGCCGTGGCTGTTGTTGATCGCGGCGGGGTTGTGCAAGCGCTCATTCGTGACCGCCTGGCCGGTCCTCATACGCCTGAGACCGCCACCGGAAAGGGCTGGACCGCCGTAAGTTTTCGTACCGACACCCTGTCCTTTGCTGCAGAAACTCAAGCGGGCCGTCCCAGCTCCGGCATACGAACGCTGCCTCGCGTAGTGGCAATAGGCGGAGGCGTGCTGATTCAAGCTGCAGGCAACACACTGGGCGCCGTCGGTGTATCGGGCGCGCCCGGAGGCGAATCGGATGACGCCTGCGCCCGCGCGGGCATTGCGTGCCGGCGCAGTCCATATCGACCGCAATATCGACATGTGATATCGACATATCGACACGCGATATCGATATAGTCAGCTGCGCTCTACCTAGATTTATTGCGCCTGAAGTTGTTTTGTCCAAATCGTTTTCCTAACGTTTAACTAAGCACACCTACTGCCTGACATGTCTGACGCGTCGGATAACGAGTCACTGCACCTGCTCATCGTGGACGACGACCCATTGTCGACCACCTTTCAGGCACATCTGGCTTCATTGCTTGGGCATGAGGCCACGGTGCAAACCGACTCGACTCAAGCGGTGGGCTTGGCATTGTCTACACGATTTGATGTGATGCTTCTCGACCTAGGCATGCCTGGCATGGATGGTTTTGACGTCCTGCGCCAGCTGCGCGAACGCGAAGCCACGCTTGGGCGCTCTCCTCTGCCAGTGATCGCGGTCACGGGTTATGCATCGGACACTGACCGTTTGCGCTGCCTGGCCAGTGGTTTTAACGAACACATGTCCAAACCCATCACGGCGAGTGGCCTAGCCTCAGCCATCCAGCGCGTCATTGCGGAACAGCATTGCCCTGCGCTGGCTTTGCCCTCAGATGCAGACCGACTACGCGCCACGGTGGCACGCCTGAGCGAGGTCAAACCCAATGACCGCACGTTTGCCCCCACAGTCACAGAGTCCTTTGCGCTTCGGGCCGCTCAACTCATTGAAACCTTGAATGACGCACAAGACCAAAGGGACCTGAATCAGGCGCGCAATGCCGCCAAGGCATTGCGCTCCAGCGCAGAATTTTTGGGCGCCTTGCGCCTGGCGCAGATGTGCGTTGACTATGAAACCCTCGCTGCTCGTGGCCGCTGGACCGACTTACCCCAGCGACTCCAAGCCATTGATCATGAACACCAGGCGGTATTGACGCTCTTATTTGAATCAAAGCCCTAAGGTTTTTGATTCGCGCATTGACTTTCATATCCTTACTCAAACCCAGCGACCGACCTGCACCGATGCAAATGCACGAGCTTATGGATAAAGAGCAGGATCCGGAACTCATTTTGCTGCGCGATGCCCTGGAGACAACGGGCATCGGCGTCTGGACTTTTGATCTTGCGGATCAGACGCTGACATGGTCTGACGCGGTCTATCGCCTCTATGAACTGAGTCGCAATCCGGTGCCACCCACTCTGGCCTTTGCGTTTTCTTTTTTTTCCACGCAATCGCGGGCGCAGATTGAAGCCGCGCTACGCCGGGCCATCAGTCAGGCCCTGCCGTGGGATCTGGAGTTGCACTTGCTGACAGCACGTGGACGCACGATATCTGTGCGCTCGCGCGGCCGACCTGTACTGCGTGATGGCGTCTGCACACGCCTGATGGGCACGCTCGAGCATGCCGCTGCGTCGCGTCCCGCGACTGACACTCAGGCCATCGGCGAACCCGACGTGCACAAGCTCGCCCTGATTGCACAACACACCCATGACTTGGTCATGATGACGGACGCACAGGACCGCATCGAGTGGGTTAATCAACGCTTCACTGAAGTCACGGGTTACACGCTGGCTGATGCCCGAGGTAAAACACCGCGTGAGTTGCTGGGTCAATCCAGCGCCGGGCCCAGCAGCGCCACCGAAGTGAGCTCAAGCCGCAAGGCGTCTGGTTCGGCACATCCGGGCGTTGAGCTACAGCTGTACACGCGCACTGGCTCGCCCTACTGGGCCGATGTCGATGTGTTGCCCGTGTTTGACGCATCCGGACAGATTCAACAGTTCATTCATGTGCAGCGCGACGTCACCGCACGCAAGGAAGCCGAAGCGCAAAAAGCGTTGTTGATTGAACGCTTCGACGCACTCACGAGTGGGGCAGGCATCGGATACGCCGAGCGCGACCTTGAAAGTGGCATGGGCTATTGGGATGCCCAGTGTTTTGCGCTACACGGTCTCGTGCAGGAGGTTCATGCGCCCTCACCTGAATCGCTGCAAGCCTTGGTCGTATCTGAAGATCAGGACCGATATCGCCAAAGCTGCGAGCAACTGGTGACGCAGGGAACTCCTATCGATGTCGAGTACCGCATTCACAAACCTGACGGCTCAGTGGCCTGGATCCACTTGCGTGCCTGGACCGAGCGCGACATCACCGCACACCCCGTTCGCACCATTGGCATGTACATGGATGTCACCGGGCGCAAACAAGCCGACAAACAACTACAGCTGACGCGTGCACGGCTTGAATTGGCCAGCGGCGGTTCTGGGATGGGCCTTTTTGAATACAACGTAGATACCGGCGACGTCTACTGGAACGACGCCTGTTTGAGCCTGTTTGGCGTATCCCCAGCACCTCACATGCCCACCTGGGATGCAATGGTTCGCAGGGTGCACCCTGAAGACCGACAACTGTTTGTTCAGCACTGGGATGCTCTGAAGCATTCCAGTCAGTTCCAGGATGTCGAGTTCCGCGTCATGCGTACCGATCATGAGGCCAGGTTACATGAGCATTGGGTGCTCATGCGTGGCCGGCTCGGCCCATGAGATGGAGCACAGGCCGAGTTGGCTGTCGGCGTGATGATTGACATCACCGACTTGCGCAAGACCCAGCACACGCTCCAGGGTGCGCGCGACCGTCTCACCTTGGCGGCGCAGGCCAGCCGCATCGCCACTTGGGAGCGTGACCTGTTCACGGGGATTGGGCAGTGGGATCCACTGATGTTTCGCATGCACGGATTGCCGCAAGGCGATCAGGCGCCCGCGGTGCAAACCGTCATCGGCCTGGTGCACCCCGATGATGTCGCACGTTTTTCGCATGCGGTGCAGCAACTCAGAACAAATCATGAAGCCATCGAATGGGAATATCGGGTCATCCATCCTGATGGTCAGATGCAGCACCTGCTCACCCGGGCGCAGACACAATATTCTGCTGAAGGAACCGCGTTACGCGTGGTCGGCGCCACGCTGGACGTGTCGGACTCGCGACGCACTGCTGAACAGCTGCGCGAAGCACTCTCGCGCCTGCGCATAGCCACTGAAGCGGCGGGTGTGGGCACCTTTGAGCGTGAGCTGGCCACAGGCTCGGGCCGCTGGGACACCGCCATGGCGCGCCTTTGGGGATTTGCGCCCACTGAACCCACGCCCACGTTCGAGCGTGTTCTGTCCATGATCGTGCCGGAAGACCGGGCCAGTGTTTCGGCAGCGATGGAACACACCACCACGGTGGACCAGTCGGTCGAGTTCGAATATCGCATTCGACGCGGCGACGGCAAACTGGCCGTACTCAATACACGGGGTCGCGTTGAGCGTAATGAAGAAGGCACCCCGATACGCATTATCGGGGCCACCGTGGATGTCACGGCCAGTCGGGAAACACAGCTGCGGCTGCGCGAATTCAACGAATGGATGCAGTTGTCCAGTCAGGCCACGGGCGTAGGTTTCTTCCGACTCAGCACTGCCGGCGAGCCGTTGTTTGCAGACCGCCAGATGCGCGTGCATTTCGGGTTGGAGCCTGAAGGGCCTGCGCTCAGTGCCGCAGATATTCGGCGCAACGTGCTGGTCGAAGATCAGCCGCTACTGCATACCGCGCACCAACAAGCCCTCACAGGTGATGGCCCGGTCGAAGCTGAATATCGCGTGCATGACCCTCGCACCGGCGCGATCCGCTACCTGTTTACGCGTCGCGTGCGCGTGGATGCTCCGGACGAGCGAGGCACGAGCATTGTGGGTGCGGTGCTCGACGTCACCGCCAGCCGCGCAGCCCAACGCGCCCTGGCCACCACGAGCGAGCGTCTGGCCCTGGCCACCCGCACTGCGGGCGTGGGCATCTGGGAGTGGGACTTGGCCTCCGGAGACGAAGTCTGGGATGCGCGCATGTACGAGATTTATGGCATCACTGACCCTCAATGGACTCCAAGTTTTGAGAACTGGCGTGCGCTGGTACACCCCGATGACCGCGAGCGCGCGGCGCGCCCCTTTGGCCTCAGCCGCGACGGGCTGGGCAGCGGCGAGACGGAGTACCGCATCGTGCGGCCCCACGGCGAAGTGCGTTCGGTGCTGGGAAGTTACGTGGTCGAGCGCAACAGCGCCGGCGTACCGGTACGCATGCTGGGTACCGATTTGGACATCACCGAAGCGCGCCGCGCGCAAAGTGAGCGCGACACACTCAGCCGCCGCCTGGACCTGATGGCTAGCGAAGTGGGCATCGGCATCTGGGATTGGGACATCGCGCGCAACACCACCGTCTGGAATGAGCAGATGTACGCCTTATTTGGTCGCACGCGTGAACAGTTTGCGCAGCACAACTGGCTCGACTTTGTGCACGAAGAAGACCGCGAACGAGCACAAACCGATGTACAGAAAGCCTTGCAGGAAGGCCCGCTACTGCAGTCGCGATTCAGAGTGATCTGGCCTGATGGCAGCTTGCGCTGGATTGCTTCACGCGCTCGCATCGAGCGCACCGCTAATGGCGCGCCCTCACGCATGGTGGGCGCCAACTGGGACGTGACCGATTTGTTCCGCGCTGACCAGGAACGCCAGCAGCTCAGTGAGCGCATCAACATTGCTGCGGGCCTGTCGGGTATTGGCTTTTGGCACTTTGTCATCGGCAGCAAGTTTCCCTATGTAGATGACCAAACCATCGCGTTGTATGGACGCACGCGCGAGCAAGATCCTCACTTTGCTGAGCATTGGCTCGAATACGTACATGAAGACGATTACCCAAGAGTGAAAGCCGCAGCCGAGCGCCTGACCCACACCGATGAGCCGGTCGAAATCGAATTCCGCATTGTTTTGCCAGACGCACGTATTCGGCACCTGGCCGTGCGTGCGCGCCGCTCGATTGGACCGGATGGACGCGGCGCTGTGGTCAACGGCGTGAACTGGGATGTGACCGAACAGCGCATGGCCGAGAGCACGCTACGCGCAAAGGAAACCGCAGAACGCGCCAACGCCGCCAAGACGGAATTTCTGTCACGCATGAGCCACGAGCTGCGCACGCCCCTGAATGCGGTGCTGGGTTTTGCGCAGATCATGGAAATTGACAGTCGCCACCCCCTGGAAGAAACGCAGCAAGGTCGCCTCGTGCATATCCAGAAAGCCGGATGGCATCTGCTGACCCTGATCAACGAAATTCTTGATCTATCGCGCATTGAGGCAGGCAAAACCCAACTCACCATGACCGCAGTGCCCGTAGGCGAAGTGGTCGATGAGTGTCTGAGCCTGGTGTCGACGCAAGCCGAGCAGCGCCACATCACCTTGCACAACGAAATTGATGTGCACAACGCTGCCTGTGCCTGGGCGGACCGGATGCGTTTCAAACAAGTCGTGCTCAACCTCTTATCCAACGCCGTCAAATACAACCGCGAACGCGGCTCGGTCCACGTCCATGCACACACTGATGAAAAACATCAGGTGGTCGTAGGTATACGTGACACCGGCCCCGGCCTGACGGAAGCACAAATGGACGAGATCTTTGAACCGTTTAACCGTCTCGGCCTGGACACCGCCTCCAACGAAGGTACCGGCATTGGCTTGACCATCTCATTGAAACTGACACAGCAAATGGGCGGCACCCTCACCGTTTCGAGTACCGCCGGGGTGGGCAGCGAATTTCGCATCACCCTGCAGGCTTCGGCAGCCCCGCCTGCCCTAACCTCCGAGCAACGTTCCTCCACGCAACACATACGCGCTGACATCATCGGCAGCGTGTTGTATGTCGAGGACAACCCGGCCAACGTTTCCATCATTGAAGACGCCATGACCCTGCGTCCCGGCGTCAAACTTTTCACTGCACGTGATGGTGCTGCAGCACGCGTGCTCGCCGCGGTGTGCCAGCCCGACCTGGCGCTCCTTGACCTGCGATTGCCCGACACCGACGGTGTGACTCTGATTGGCGAACTACAAACCGCTGAGGCCACTCGCCACGTGCCCTGCGTGGCCGTCTCAGCCAATGCAGCGCCTGCGGATATCGCCTCTGCACGGCGCGCCGGCTTTGTGGACTTCTGGCCCAAACCCATCAGCATCGAGCAACTGCTTACTGGAATTGATTATTGGCTGACTCGCCAACGCCTGCCCATGCAGTAAGCCCCATCCATCCTCTACGACGCACCCTCTTTTCAATTCGCACCCGTCACATGCCCACCGTATTCCGCGCAAACTACCGCCCGCCCGCGTTCCTGGTTGACCAGCTTGAACTGGTCTTTGAACTCGATCCGGATCGCACCCTGGTCACCTCGACCCTTGAGGTTCGACGCAACCCGGCAGCAGCATCTGCCGATGCGCCTCTGGTCCTCGATGGCGAAGCGCTTGAACTTCTGGGCGTAGAAGTCAACGGACGTCCGGTTACACCCGGTGCGCTGCAAGTCACTGATACGGCGCTCACGCTCACCGGCCTGGGTGAGCGCGCCACCATCAAAGTGCACAATGCCCTGGCACCCACACGCAACAGTGAGCTCATGGGGCTGTATGTCTCCAACAGCACGCTGTTTACGCAGTGCGAAGCCGAAGGATTTCGCCGCATCACGTTTTTCCCAGACCGCCCCGATGTCATGAGCCGTTACAGCGTCGAGCTGCGCGCAGAGCGTGCGCGCTACCCCGTGCTGCTGGCCAACGGCAATCTGGAGGCGCAAGGCGACGTGGCGCAGCGCCCCGGCTGGCACTGGGCGCGCTGGATAGACCCGCACCCCAAACCCAGTTACCTCTTTGCCCTGGTGGCCGGCAACCTGGTGCACCACGACGCGCACTTCAAGACCCGCTCTGGCCGCGACACGCTGCTGCAGATCTGGGTGGCCCCCGGCGACGAAGACAAAACCGCGCACGCCATGGCCTGCCTGCAGCATTCCATACGCTGGGATGAAGAGCGCTACGGCCTTGAACTCGACCTGGACCGTTTCATGATCGTGGCCAGCCACGACTTCAACATGGGGGCCATGGAGAACAAGGGGCTCAATGTTTTCAATGCCCGCTACGTGCTGGCCAACCCCAGCATCGCCACCGATGACGACTACGCGCACATCGAGTCCGTCGTCGCCCACGAGTACTTTCATAACTGGACCGGCAACCGCGTCACCTGCCGCGACTGGTTCCAGCTCTCACTCAAAGAAGGCCTGACCGTCTTTCGCGACCAGGAGTTCAGTGCTGATCGCCAGAGAAGCGCCGCCACCCACACAAGCACCACCACTGACACCAACGCGGCCACCTGGGCTGCTGCCGTCAAACGCATTGAAGACGTGCGCAATCTGCGCAGCACCCAGTTCGCCGAAGACGCCGGCCCGCAAGCGCACCCCGTGCGGCCCGACAGCTATCAGGAAGTGGGCAACTTCTACACCGCCACCGTGTACGAAAAAGGCGCCGAAGTCGTACGCATGTTGCAAACGCTACTGGGCCGCGATGGCTTTCGACGTGGGCTGGATTTGTACTTTCAGCGGCACGACGGGCAGGCCGTGACGTGTGATGACTTTCTGCGCGCCATGCGCGAAGCCAACGACGCCGAGTTGCCCGGCTTTGATCGTTGGTACGCACAAGCCGGCACACCACGCATCCTGGTGAGCACCGTGTACGACGAAGTGGCTCGTACGTTTGAACTCACCCTGCTGCAGCACACCGCCCCCACGCCCGGCGCCGCCAACAAAGAACCTTTTGCCATCCCCATCGCCGTGGGGCTGGTCCTGCCCGATGGCACCGATGCCACGCTGCGACTGGAGGGCGAATCTGCCGCAGCACTCAATACAAACACCGAGAGCACGCGCGTTCTTACCCTCACACAGCCTGAGCAGCGCTTCCGTTTTGTGGATGTACCCTCGTGCCCCGTGCCCTCACTCGCGCGCGGATTCTCGGCACCCGTGGTGGTGGACTACCGCTACAGCGATGCCGATCTGGCCCTGCTGGCCACGCATGACAGCGATCCTTTCAATCGTTGGGAAGCCACACAGCGGCTGGCCATGACGCGCTTGCTGAGCGCCGTTGATGCGCTGCAGGCGGGTGCCACGCCGCAGCTTGACGACCCACTGGTTGAAGTGTTTGAACAGCTGCTGACCGCTGCCACCACCACACCCACGCAGATGCCACCCGCGTTTGTTCAGCAAGCACTGCACCTGCCCGAAGAAGCCTTCATTGCCGAACACTGCGCCATGGTCGATCCGGTGGCAGTGCGTGGCGCCCGTCAGAGCGTGCTGCGCGCACTGGGTCAACGCCTGGCACCCCATTGGCAGCGCGTCTACACCACGACGCAGATTGGTCCCTATCAATGGGATCACACCAGCGCCAGCCGTCGCGCACTGCGCAACTTGGCCCTTAAGTATTGGGTTTACAGCGGCGAGGCCGCTGCGCTTGCGCATGCCCGCGCGCAACTGGATGGCGCCGACAACATGACCGACCGCGAGGCCGCACTCATCACCCTGGTCAACAGCACAGCGCCCTTCAAAGCACAGCTCCTGCTTGATCTGGCGCGCACCTGGGCCCATGAACCGCTGCTCATGAACAAGTGGTTTCGCATTCAGGCCACCGCCACCGCACTGCCCGGTGAACCGCCGGTGCTCTTGCGCGTCAAGATGCTCACACGCCACGCCGCGTACCACGCCACCAACCCCAACAACGTCTACGCCCTCGTGCTGGCCTTCTGCGCGCACAACCTGGCTGAGTTTCATCGCGAAGATGGCAGCGGTTATGCATTCTGGGTAGAACAGGTGCAACAGCTCGACCGCCTCAACCCCACCGTGGCCGCCCGCGTCGCGCGCACGCTGGACCGCTGGCGCAAATTCACTCCCGCGCACAAACGCCAGATGCAAGCCGCGCTCGAAGAAGTGGCGCGCACACCCAACCTATCCACCGACGTACGAGAAATCGTCACCAACGCCCTAGAAAACTGAACATGCTCACTCTGACCCATTACCTCATCCGCTGCGAACGCGAACACCAGCTCGACCCCAACCTGCGCCTGCTCATCGAAACCGTGGCGCGCGCCTGCAAGAGCATCAGCCACGCCGTCGGGCGCGGCGCCCTGGGCGACGTCATCGGCTCAGCCGCGGCCACCAACGTGCAAGGCGAAACGCAGCAAAAACTTGATGTGTTGTCCAATGAAATCCTGATTGAAGCCACCGAATGGGGCGCCACCCTGGCCGCCGTGGCCTCTGAAGAAATGGATCTGCCCCTGGGTATTCCTGTCACCTACCCCAAGGGCGATTACCTGCTGCTGTTTGATCCGCTCGACGGCTCCAGCAACATCGACGTGAATGTGTCCATTGGCACCATCTTCTCCGTGCTCAAAGCCAAACCCAGTACCGGCGCTGAGGTCACCGAAGCTGCATTCCTACAACCGGGCTCACGCCAAGTCTGCGCCGGCTACGCCATTTACGGCCCACAAACCCAACTGGTGCTCTCTTTGGGCCAGGGCGTACAGGTCTTCACGCTCGATCGCGGCACCGGCAGTTTCCTGCGCACCCACACCGACATCAGCATTCCCGCCGACACCAAAGAGTTCTCCATCAACATGTCCAACCAACGCCATTGGGCCGCGCCTGTACGGCGCTACATCGATGAATGTCTGGCCGGCAAAGAAGGCCCGCGCGGCAAAGACTTCAACATGCGCTGGGTGGCCTCCATGGTGGCCGACGTGCACCGCATCCTCACCCGCGGCGGCGTCTTCCTCTACCCCTGGGACAAACGCAACCCCGACACCCCCGGGCGTTTGCGCCTGATGTACGAAGCCAACCCTATGGCGTACCTGGTGGAGCAAGCGGGGGGCCTGGCCATCAACGGCCCGCAACGCATCCTGGATATTCAGCCCAAGAAATTGCACGAGCGCGTGGCCGTCATGCTGGGCAGCCGTAATGAGGTGGAGCGGTTGAAGACCTATCACGGGTAATTGGTTCTCTAAGGCACCAACACCAACGACCCCACTGTTTTGCGTGCCGCCAAATCCGCGTGCGCACGCGCCGCATCGCGCAAGGGATAGCGCGCTTCTATTTCTATATTGATCTTGCCGCGCTCCATCAAGTCAAAGAGCTCGTCACACGAGGCCTCCAGCCGCGCGCGCGGCACGATGTGGGTGGCCAACGTGGGACGAGTGAGGAAGAGCGAACCCTTGGTGGCCAGGATGCCGATGTTCACACCGGTCACGGGCCCCGAGGCGTTGCCAAAACTCGCCATCAGCCCACGTGGCTGCAGACAATCGAGTGAACCTTCCCAGGTGTCTTTGCCTACGCCATCAAACACCACGGGGCATTTGGCGCCCCCGGTGAGTTCGCCCACTTGTTGCACGAAGTTTTCTTTGGAGTAGTCAATCGTGGCCCAGGCGCCCGCCCTCTTGGCGAGTGCGGCTTTTTCCGGTGAAGACACGGTGCCTATCAACTTCACGCCCAAAGCTTTGGCCCACTGGCAGGCGATAAGCCCCACGCCTCCGGCCGCAGCGTGAAACAGGATGGTCTCGTGGCCCTGCAGGCGATAGGTATGGCGGAAGAGGTACTGCACCGTGAGTCCCTTGAGCATGACGGCAGCAGCTTGCTCAAAGCTCAAGGTGCTGGGGATGCGCACCACCGTGGCAGCGGGCAAAACGCGCGCACCTGCATAGGCACCCAAGGGCCCCTGCGGATAGGCCACGCGGTCGCCTTCCCTTAAAAATTTCACGTTCGCTCCCACGGCCTGAACGACGCCGGCACCTTCAAAGCCCAATCCATGCGGCAGCAGCGCGGGATACAGGCCCGTGCGGTAATAGATGTCGATGAAGTTCACGCCGATGGCGTGCTGCTGGATGCGCACCTCATCGGGGCCGGGGTCACCGACTTGCGCCTCCACCAGCTCAAGGACTTCTGGGCCGCCGTGCTGGCGAATGCGGATGGCAAATGTATTCATGGGGTGCTCCAAGTTGAAAGACTTCACGCTTGCGGCGATGCGCTTCTCAATGTCTGCCGCGACAGAACGTACACCCCGCACAGCACCAAGGCCGTGCCCGCCCACTGCCACAGCGAGGCCACCTCACCCAGAAAAATCCATCCCAGTGCCATGGTGGCCACGGGCCCCACCATAGAAATCAAGGCCGCGCGCGGTGCGCCCAGACGCTCGACGGCCATCATGGTGGCGAAGACCGGCAGCACGGTGCAGGCCACACCGTTGAATAGGGATAGCCATAACACCGGCGCGGGCTGCAACAACATGGCCGGTGAGTGCAGCGCTGCGAACTGCACCAGCACGGCCACCGTGGACACCCCCATGGCGTAGGACGTGAGGCGAATGGCGCCCAACCGCTGGACCAATTCACCCGACACCACCAGATACACCGCATAACAGACCGCGCTGGCGAATACCAAGGCAGTGCCCAGTGGGACGTCGCTTCCCACGCCACCGACCCGCGCCATGTCATGCCAGAACGCCAGCACGATGCCGCCATAGGCCAAGGCCAGCGCAACCCCATCAACGCGAGTCACCTGCCGCTTTAAGAAAACCGCCGAGATCAACAGCACCAGCGTTGGGCTCAGATAGAGCACCAACCGCTCCAGCCCCGCGGTGATGTACTGCAGCCCCATGAAGTCGAGCATGCTGGCGGCGTAGTAGCCCATCAGACCGATGACCACCAAACGCAGATGGTCGCCTGGTGCCAATCGTGCGGCACCCCGCGCGGTCCAAACATAGGTCAACGCAAAAAATGGGACGGACACCAGCATGCGCAGCGCAATCAGCGTGGCGGCATCCACCCCATGCCGGTAAGTCAGCTTGACCACGATGGCCTTGCCCGAGAACAACACGCTGCCTGCCACGGCCAGGGCAATGCCTGCAGCGCTCGCGGATCGCAATGAATGTAGGGACGATGAGGTGGTCACGCCTGCATTCTAGGAATGCTGCAGGCTGCCATCGCGCATGGGACAGGCCGAGTGGGCTGGGTACCGGGCATTTCCTTCTTATACGAAACCGGTGACCACAGCCCCCCCAGGGCAATTGCATAAAGGTTTTTCCTCCCACCCAAGCCGCATGTTCAGCGCTTGAAAAGCGATCAATTTCCCACTTTGATGGGAAAATTTGGCAAAAGATTGATGCTTTCCAACGTTTTTTCTCTTGCCATTGGCTTCATGCGATTGCCCTGGTGGTCCCCCAAGCAGGTGGCCGGCGCACTCAAGGCTGAGCATGGTCAGAGCGCTGAGCGGTGCGTATCGCACGAAACGATCTATCGCTCGATTTACATCGTGCCGCGCGGGGCGC
>CAZZAD010000010.1:0-26911 GCA_964652055.1 uncultured Burkholderiaceae bacterium
GCAAAAACCGCTTGACTTGGATCACAGTTGCTCCCCTTGAAGGGGAGGGAGTAAACCCCGCGCTGAACCCGGCCTGCGCCGGGGCGACGAAGATCGGAGCAGGCGCCATCCTCAAAACCTCGGCAAATCTGCAAACGGCAATTGCCCGCCGCTCACATGCATGCGTCCAAATTCCGCACAACGATGCAACGTGGGGATGACCTTGCCGGGGTTGAGCAAACCGACCGGATCAAACGCGCGCTTGAGGGCAAAGAATGCCTCGCGGGTGGCCTCATCAAATTGCAAACACATTTGGTGCACTTTCTCTACGCCTACGCCGTGCTCGCCTGTGATGGTGCCGCCCACGGCGATGCACAGCTCCAGAATTTCATAACCGAAGGCTTCGGCGCGGGCCAGGGCATCGGCGTCGTTGGCATCAAACAAGATGAGCGGATGCAAATTGCCATCGCCCGCATGAAACACGTTGGGGCAACGCAGGCCGTACTTGCTTTCCATTGAGGCAATGGCACGCAGGACCTCGCCCAGCCGCTTGCGTGGAATGGTGCCGTCCATGCAGTAGTAATCGGGTGACACACGACCTGCCGCGGGAAAGGCGTTTTTGCGGCCGGCCCAGAATTTCTGGCGCTGGGCTTCGGTTTGCGACACGGCCAGGTGTGTGGCCCCTGCATCACGCAGCACGGCGCTCATGCGGGCGATGTCGTCTTCCACTTCAGCGGCGGTGCCGTCGGCTTCACACAGCAAGATGGCGGCAGCATCGATGTCGTAACCGGCCTGGGCATAGGGCTCCACCATGCGCACAGCGGCCTGATCCATCATTTCCAATCCCGCGGGGATGAGGCCTGCCGCAATGACCGCGGCCACGGCGTCGCCTGCTTGATCCACTTGCGCAAAGCTGGCCATGATGCAGCGAGCCAGTTGTGGTTTGGGCACGAGCTTGACGGTGACTTCCGTCACCACGGCCAGCATGCCTTCGGAGCCGATGAGCACGGCCAACAGATCGAGCCCCGCGGCGTCCAAGGCGGCTGAGCCGAACTCCACCACATCGCCTTCCATGGTGATGGCGCGCACGGCCAGCACGTTGTGTACGGTCAGGCCGTACTTGAGGCAATGCACGCCACCGGAGTTCTCGGCCACGTTGCCGCCGATGGTGCAGGCCATCTGGCTGGACGGATCGGGCGCGTAGTGCAGGCCCAGCGGTGCCACCGCTTCGCTAATGGCCAGGTTGCGCACGCCCGGCTGCACGATGGCGGTGCGCGCCTGGGCATCGATGTGCACGATGCGATTGAGCTTGGCGGTGGAGAGCAACACACCGGCGTGATGCGGCAGGGCGCCGCCCGCTAGCCCCGTGCCTGCACCGCGCGGCACCACCGGCACTTGCAGTCGATGACAGATCTTGAGAATTTCAACGATCTGCGCTTCGGTCTGCGGCAGGGCCACCACCATGGGCAGCTGGCGGTACAGCGGCAGGCCATCGCATTCGTAGGGCCGTGTTTCGGCTTCACGCCACAGCAGCGCGTCGGGGGGCAGCACGGTGCGCAGCGCAGCCACCACTTCGTCCTGGCGCGACAGATGGATAGGGCCTGCGCCCTCGGGCGGAATTTGCTCGGCGAGCAATTGGGTTGGGGTGTTCACGGTGCGGGTGCTTTGTGCGTCAGCCTGCGCGCCCATTCAATCAGATCGTCCACATACGTGTACACCACCGGCACCACCAGCAATGACAAAAACGTGGAGGTGATGAGCCCGCCGATCACCACGATGGCCATGGGCGCGCGAAAACTCGGGTCGTTACCCAAACCAATCGCAATCGGCAGCATGCCGGCACCCATGGCCACGGTGGTCATGATGATGGGGCGGGCCCGTTTGCGGCAGGCGTCGAGCAACGCATCCCAACGGTTCAGGCCATCGCGGCGGCGCGCCAGCACTACGTAGTCGATCAACAGAATTGAATTCTTTGCAGCCACACCCATCAGCATGAACATGCCAATCATGGAAGGCATGGACAGGGCCGTGTGTGTGATGAACAACGCCACGATGGCGCCGGGCACCGAGAGCACCAGCGCGGCAAGAATGGTCACGGGCTGCACAAAATCTTTGAACAACAACACCAGTACAAAGTAGATGCACAACACGCCCGTGAGTATGGCCAGACTGAAACTGGCAAAGAGTTCGTTCATGGCCTCGGCGTCGCCTATGGCGGTTTGAAGCACTCCGGGCGGCAGCGCTTTGAGGCTGGGCAACTCGCGCGCCAGGGCCTCCACTTTTCCCAGAGGTTGCCCATTGAGCTCGATTTCAAATTTGACATTGCGTTGGCGGTCATAACGTTCAATTTCCGCCGGGCCACTTTCTATAGATAGTGATGCCACATTGCCCAACATGACGGGCCCGTTCTTGCCCGGCACGGTCAGGCGCTCCAGCAGCGCGTAGTCCTGGCGCGCTTCAGGCGGCAGCTTGACCACGATGGGGATCTGCCGCTGTGACAGATTCATCTTGGCCAGGCTCTGGCTGTAGTCGCCCGATGTGGCAATGCGCAGCGTGTCGGCAATGGCGGTGGCGGTCACACCCAGATCAGCCGCCTTGGCAAAGTCGGGTCGCACTACCAGTTCGGGCCGCACCAGGCTGGCCGACGAAGTGATGTTGCCGATGCCCGGAATGCTGCGCAGCTCGCGCTCGACCTTGAGGGCGTGTTCAGAGAGCAGCGCACCGTCTTCACTGGCCAGCACCAGCAGATATTTCTCTGCTGAACCACCAAAGCCCACAGACACACGCACGCCCGGCAGCGCGCCCATGGCTTGGCGCAATTCGTTTTCCACCTGCTGCTTTTTGATGCCGCCCCGCTGTTTGCGCGGGGTCATGTTGATGGTGAGGGTGGCCTTGCGTACCGCGGGGGCGCCGCGCGGCATCATCGGATCGGCCCCGGAGTTGCCCCCACCCACCGCGGTGTAGACCAGCTTCACGTGCGGATGTTGTTGCACGATCTTGCGTGCCTGCTCGGCCGCTTCCAGGGTTTGTGCAAACGTGGCGCCGGGCGGCAGCGTGAGCGTGATCTGGGTTTGCGATAAATCGTCGGGCGGCAGAAAACCCGTGGGCAAAGTGGCCGCCAGGAAGAACGAGCCGAAGAAGAAAACCGTGGTGGCCAGCACGGTGCTTTTGCGGTGGTGCAGGCACCACTGCACGGCACGCATCAGCAGTGGCATCCAGCGGGGGTCGGCGTGTTCGCGCTGCGGTTTGTGCAATAGATACGCCGCCATCATGGGGGTGAGCATGCGTGCCACCACCAGCGAGAAAAACACCGCAATGGCCGCGGTCCAGCCGAACTGCACAAAAAATTTACCGGGCACACCACTCATGAAGGCGGTGGGTAGGAACACTGCAATCAGCGTGAAGGTGGTGGCAATGACGGCCAGGCCAATTTCATCGGCGGCCTCCATGGCGCCCTGGTAGGCCGATTTGCCCATGCGCATGTGACGCACGATGTTTTCAATTTCGACGATGGCGTCGTCCACCAGGATGCCCACCACCAGCGAGAGGCTGAGCAAGGTCACCACGTTGAGCGTGAAGCCCATGAGGTACATCACCGCAAAGGTGGGGATGGCTGACAGCGGCAAGGCGGTGGCTGACACCAGCGTGGCACGCCAGTCACGCAAGAACAGCCACACCACCAGCACGGCGAGCAAGGCGCCTTCGAGCAACAGCGTCATGGAGCCGTGATAGTTCTCCACCACGGGGTCTACAAAATTGAAGGCTTCGGTGATGGTGATGTCGGGATGTTCCGCGCGCAAGGCTTCGAGCTGTGCGCGCACGCCCGTGGCGACGTCCAACTCACTGGCGCCGCGCGAGCGCACGATCTCAAAACCCACCACGGGTTGGCCGTTGAGCAATGCGGTGGCGCGTTGTTCCGCCACCGTATCGGCCACGGTGACCACGTCACCCAGGCGCACACGGCGGCCTTCACCGCGCACATCAGGTAAGGCAATGTCCATGCGCGCCAGTGCATCGGCAGAGTTCACCAGCGCCAGGGTGCGCACCGATTGCTCAATGCCACCCACATCGGCGCGGCCGCCCGAGGCCTCGGTTTGAATCTGCAACAGTTGCCGTGAGATGTCGGCCACCGTCACGCCCAGCGCCAGCATGCGTGTGGCATCGGGTTCGATGCGCACTTCGCGGTCCACACCCCCCACGCGCGAGACCGCGCCCACACCGCGCACGGCAAGGATCTGTTTGGTCACGGTGTTGTCAACAAACCAGGACAGCGCTTCGTCGTCCATGCGGGTTGAAGCCACCGTGTACGTCAGGATGGGCGAGCCCGAGAGATTGGCCTTGGAGATGGCTGGGTCGCGCAAGTCTTGCGGCAGATCGGCACGAATGCGCGCCACCGCATCGCGCACATCGTCCAGCGCTTCTTGCGTGGGCTTTTCCAGGCGAAATTCAACGGTGGTCGTGGCGGTGCCATCCTGCACCGTGCTGTAGATATGTTTCACGCCCTGCAGCGTGGCCACGGTGTTTTCTATCTTGCGTGCAACTTCGGTTTCCAGTTGCGCCGGCGCCGCACCAGGCAGTGACGCCGTCACGGTGACGGTGGGCAGATCAATGTCGGGGAACTGCTGGATCTTCATGTCCACCAACGCCAACACGCCCGCCAGCGTGAGCAGGATGAAGAGCAGCACTGCCGGTATGGGGTTGCGGATGGACCAGGAGGAGACGTTCATGAGGTGCCGGTGCTGCTTTCGTAGGTTGGCGGTGAGCGCAGCGAACCCCAACAGCGGTGCTTCAACAGCGGTCGGTGTTGGGGTTGGCCCTTGCAGGGCGCGTCAGGGCTTGCAAGCCCTGACCGCTCGCCAGGCGCGCCGCATGCGACGCGAAACCCCTGTCTCGCCCCCAACCTACAGTGAGCTGTACGGTCAGGGTGTAGGCGCAACATGGCCCACCACCCGCACCCCATCGCCATCGGCCAGAAACCCCGCCCCCGAGGCCACCACGCGCGCGTTGGCTTCCAGACCACTCAATATCTCAATGCGGTCCCCTCGGCGGCGCCCCACGCTGACCTTCTTTTGTGCCACGCGGTCTTCAGCGCTCAGTACAAACACGTAAGAGAAACCATCACGCAGCAGCACTGCCGACTGCGGCAGCGTGAGCGCACGCGTACTGCCTAATTCAAATTCGCCACGCGCAAACATGCCGGCGCGCACGTGGGTTTGACGTGTCTTCAGGTCGACGTACACCAAGGCAGTGCGGCTTTGTGCATCCACGGTGGGGGCCACCATGCGCACGCGTCCTTCGACTCTTTGGCCATTGGGTGCGATCACATACGCCCGTTGACCGGGCGCAATGCGCGCGAGCTCCGCAGCGGTGACTTCGGCACGCCACTCCAGTCGGCCCCCGCGGATGAGGCGAAACAGTTCTTGCCCCGGTTGGGTGAGCGAACCCACGGTGGCGGTGCGCGCGGAGATCACGCCATCGTCGGGCGCCAACACTTTGGTTTGTTCCAGCCGCAGGGCGTCGATTTTTACTTTGGCGCGCATCGAGTTCAGTCGCGCTGCGGCGGTTTGTTCGGCAGTGAGCAGTTGATTGATTTGCTGCCCACTTAATGCGCCGGTGGATTGCAAGCTGCGCGCGCGATCCGCGTTGGCTTTGGCCTCAGCCAGTTGCGCCTCGGCCTCCGCTTGCAGTGCCTGGCTTTGCGCCAATTCAGCCGCCACGGTGTCGTTGGAGATTTGCGCCAGCAACTGGCCTTTGCGTACGACATCGCCCACATTGACGCGAACTTCCATCAGGCGGTAGTTGCTGATCTCGGCACCAATCACTGCTTCTTGCCATGCGGCGATGTTGCCGTTGGCGGCAAGGACTTGGGGCCAGTCCGTGGTTTGCGGTGTGGTGGCAGTGACGGTGAGTGCGGGGCGACCGGATGCATTACCTGAGAGGGTTTTGCTTTCCTGACCTTGTACGGGCGCCGCCTGCATCGCCAGCAGTAACGCCATACCGAGTGCTGAGCTGGGAATCAGGATGGCACTCAGTGCGGGTGGCGGAGCTGCGGTTGGCGCAATACGTGGTTTGGTCCGCGGTGGTTCCAGCGCTAGCACTGCGGCCAGCAATACGAGCGTGACCACGCCGGTCAACAGGGCAAGAGCCATCCATGCCGGTGGGGTGAGCGCATGAGTGGCCAGCGCGGTTTGCAGTGAAGACGCATGCACCGCCGCCATCAGTACCGCCAGCGTTACACCACTGACGGGCATCAGCCGCAGCAGATCGGCCCCGCGTGAGGCCACAACGCGGCGTAGGCGCCAACCCGCACCACCGCAAACCAGTGTGGCCAACCAGGCCAGCGTGATGCTGGTCAGTACAAAGAGCACGAACAGCGCAGTGGCGCGATCTGCCTCAAACCGCGCCGCCATGCGCAGCACCAGCAGGGCCGCGAGCACCAGGGCCACCACCCAGACGCCATGGATGCGCCACAGGTCGCGATGCAGGCGCCGGTCTTCAAATGCGTTACGCACGCGCGATGCGGCGCCACGAACAGGAAGCATGGCCAGCGTGGCGCACAAAACCAACAGTACGAGGTGCAGAGCCAGAGGCACGCTGGCAGGCCAAACGGGTGCCGACAGGATGGATTGCATCACCGTGAGGGTCAACAATGCCAGCAGTGAGGCGGTGCCATACGTCCAGACGCGCACGGTGCTGGCTGCCGCACTACGCGCCATCTGCGCGGCCCGCAGTGCCAGGCGAGGAATGTCTGTCGCGGGGGCTGCAAATACCACGTCCGCAGCCAGGCACGCCTGATCGGTGTCGTCCAATGCAGCCGTGCTCACGGGGTGGGCTGGCGGCGGCTCCACGGCGTCAGCGTGGGCCGGCACATCGGCCAGTCGGTGCAGCTCGTCAACACTACGCACATATACGCCGATGCCCACCATGCGACGGATGGCATGCGCCGTGGCTAGGCGCCGCAGCGGTATGCCTAACCGCGTGTGCACTGACCAGGCCATGGCCAGGAGCGTCAGGGCAGCCAGCGCACTTTGCGCTTGATCGGCACCGTGAATCGGACCCGCAAGTACAAACATCGTGGCAGCCAGCAGCACTAACCCATTGGCCCAATCCAGACGTACCCAGTTGCGGAGTGAAGTGCTCCCAGAGAGGGCGGGCGAGTTTGATTCGCCGCTTGCTGCGCGGTCTACTTCGCTGCGCGTGGCCAGCGGTGCCGCAATACGGTCAAGGGCGCTGCCTGCGGCTTCAGCACCAGCGGCCAGCACCACGCCCACACCCCGTCCACTGGTGACCCAGGCGTTGGCCCATGCCAGTGCGGGGGCAGTGACGTCAATGACGGGTGTTTGATCGATGGCCAGTCCCTGCGCTTCAAAGAGGCGCAAATCAGCGGGTATGCGTGAACCCGTCTGAAGTTCAATCACGTCGCCGGGCACCAGCAGTGCGGCGTCCAACACTTGCGTTACGCCATCTCGGCGCACGCGTGCACGTGGATTGCGCACCTGTTCCAAAAGGTGTTGTGCTGCATCGGTATAGGTTTCAATGGCCGCCAGCAGCAGTACACGCAACAGCGTGAGAATGACCAGGGCCACCGCAACAGGTGGCGCGCCCAGCAGTGTGCTAGCTAGCGCACACAGCAACAACACCAGGTGCGCCGGGTCGGCACATTGGCCGAACGCGCGTGAGAGCAGTCTCACCCAGGAGGAGGGCAGGGCGATATGTGACGCAAAGCGCATCAGTGCGGTGGCCTGCGTATCCGTCGATAACTCGTGCAGTGCATGGCGGCGCGTTGCTTCAAACGTACTTAAGCCCGAAGGTGTAGAGCGCAGTTGCGTGAAAACGAGGTCGATGCTGGGTGTGGCGACGCCATCCGAGGCAGGCAGATCGTCAGCCGACGGAGTGTGAGATACGGGTGCGGCAGAAGTATCGGGGCTTTGCATTGAGAGGTAGGTGCGCTATGAACCTGAGGCCATCGGGGGACAGCGCGGACTTTACAGGGCAGCAAAGACGCGGTTTTATGTGTCAAACAGTGTGAAGCACTGCACTAGGCACTAGGGCCGCCGCTATTCAGTTGACGCAGGAAGCGACACCGTTACACAGTAGCCCGCAAGTGAGCTGACAGCAGCTGCTCGGGAACCCGAATAAAAAGGGGCGGCACGCGTGCGGACCGTCGAGTCACTGGTCGCTGGGTGAGAGGTTTGTTAACGCTTTATACGGCGGGGGAGCGGCCTACTCTGGGTGTTCCGGGGCAACCCACCGTGGTGGAGATGGCTCGTCCCTGGTCAGATTCAATGCAGGTTGAGGAAACGTGGATGTGCAGACAAAAAAGAAATCGGTGGGTTGTGGTCCACCGGTTGCTTCACTGGTGACGGGATGGATCAGTACGGTCTGATCTGCACGCTTCTGATGTATCGGCCGCCGTCATGCCAGTCTTCGCGATAGCGGGTGTGCTCGTGCCCATTGTGGTGATTGCGGTGATCATGGTGATGACGGTGGCGGGGGTGATGGCGATGATGGCCCCCATGACCCGGGTGGGGCGCATAAATCACCGGGGCGGGCGCGTAGATCACACGGGGGGGGGTGTACACCGGTGGTGGCATGTAAACCGGCGCTGGGGCGTAAACCGGTGGCGCCACGATCACTGGGGGCGGGGCCACCACCACTGGGCCCGGGTAGTAACCGGGGTGCCCGATGCGAATTCCAAAGTCAGGGGTATCAACTCGCACGGTGACGGCATGTCCGTCCGATGCGCTGCTGGCCGAGGCGGCAGCCAGGCCCAACACGATGAATGCGGTGGCAAAGATTCTGGATTTCATCTCGTTCTCCTTAACCTGCCCCTGAAAATCGGGGGCGATGGCTCAACCAACGTGCCCGCGGTCATTGCGTGCACTGGGTAGGGCCACAAAGTTGTAACGAAATGAAAGCGCGTACCGGTGGGACGCTACTTCTGCTCGGGCAGATTCATGACGCGCGACAGACCTTCTACGCAGGGTCGGTCGGAATAACTCACGCTCGTGCCGCGTTCGCACCGGTACATCTGACCCGGTTTGAGCAGGATTTCTGCGCCACCTTCAATGTTGGGTTTGAGCTCATCAGTAGCGTTTGCTGCAGGACGTTGCACAGCGTGTACGGGGACTTCAGGTGATGGGGGAAGCGCAGGATTGAGCCAGCGCCAGGCCAGAAACAAAACACACGCCACTAGGGTCGTGGTGACCACCGCGGTCAGGGCGTACAGAGATAAATCAAAAAGACGCTCGGCGCGAGCGCTCGCAGGATTGGAAAAAACAGTGATGCGATGCCAAGTCATGCAGTAGCGCCCAACGCGACGTTTCAGGGGGGGCGGATTATCTACCAGACACCTCATGCCGCATTTATGGCAGGCGTGGGGTGGATGGATGAATCCGTGCGGGCGATGTTGCACGGCGGTGTGTGTCGCGAGAATGGCGCATCGCCGCAGGTGATGTAGGTACTTTGGAGTAATCGACGTGATACGTACAGCGCTGCAACGCGGGCTGCAACTGGTCGCTGCTGTTTGGGTGGCGGGGGGAATGCTGCTTGCTGGCTGCGGAGGTGGCAAGTCGAGCAACAGCTCGTCGTCATCAAGCGTGGCTGCATCGGCACCGCTACCTGTGTCCATCAGTGCCTTCGCGCCAACAAATGGCCCGGTGGGCTCCGTCATTGTGGTGACCGGAACGAGTTTGAACACCGTGTCGTCGGCACGTGTGGGGACGGTGGCGGCAACGTTTGTCATTGTCTCGTCCACGCAGTTGCGTGTGACCGTACCGGCAGGGGCAACTGGGGGGCGGGTTGAGATCACCGCCACCAGCGGTGTGGTGCAGTCGGCCACCAACTTCACGGTCACGCCGCCGTTACCTCTCGCGGTGAGCGCTTTTGCGCCGACCTCTGTTTTGCGCGGTCAGACCTTGACCGTGACAGGCACCTCTTTGTTGCGTGCAACCACCGTGATTTTCGGTGGGGGTGTTTCTGCGGCGGTGGCCACGCACAGCGGCGATGCATCGCTTACCGTGGTGGTGCCAGTTGGTGCAACGTCCGGGCCCATCACCGTATCGGCCGGGCCGGGTGACGCCGCAACGTCCGGCGCCACCCTGAGTGTGGTGGACGCCATCATGGTTACACCGCAGACCTATGCCGTGGCCCCGGGCGCCAACGTGGCGGTGAGCGGAAGCGGGCTTACGGAAGTGAGTGGCGTGACGGTCAGCGGGGTGGCCGTGCCCATCGTCAGTAAGACAGCCACACAACTGATATTGACGTTGCCCGTGGGTGTGGGCTGTGGGCCTCTGGTGCTGCTGTCCACCACACAGCCTTCTGTGGCTGCGGGCGCTGTCGCACTGAACACCGGTTGCGGCTCCGCGCGTAACGCGGGCGTCGAGGTGGCGCAGGTGCTCTCACAAGTCAGTGGTGAAACCCGGCAGCGCCTGGTGCCGGGCAAAGAAACCTGGGTGCGTGTGTTTGCAGTGTCGGAGTCGGCCGGTGTAGCGGCACCCGCGATGCGCGTGCTGGGCTTTAACGGCGGTGCATCACTGGGGACGGTCACCTTGATGGGCCCAGGCACGCTGCCCCAGTTGGCCGCGGCCAGCAGCGTGCCGCAAAGCCTGCGCGACGATGAAACGCAGTCCTACAACGCTGAACTGCCCGCAAGCTGGATTGCCGGTGGTTTGAGTCTGCGCATCGAACTTGACCCGCTGCAGCAGTTCGGACCCACTCAGGTGACCGAGGTGACGCCCCTGGTGGGCAGCAACAACCACATTGATCTGGTGTTGGTGCCTCTGGTGTCAGGCGCCAACGTGCCCACGATGCCCAATCTTGCAGACGTGCTCGATGAACTCGCGCGCCGCTTGCCCGTGGCGCGTGAGCGCATCGTTGTGTCGCTGCGTGCGCCCTACACACTGACATCCGTGACTGATGGCGTGGACACCTCCACGGAGTGGTCCACAGTCCTGAGCGAACTGGAAAACCTGCGCCGAACCGAAGCGCCTAACAAGCATTACTACGGCATGGTGCGCCCTATGGTGAGCGCGGGTACTGCGGGTATCGGTTACGTCAATAGTGTGGGGGCCACCACCCCTGCAGTGAGCTCATTGGGCTGGGATGCATCGCGCAGTGGCTGGCGCCGCACCATGGTTCATGAGCTGGGTCACAACTTCAGTCGCCCGCACGCGCCGTGTGGCGGTGTGGCCAGCCCGGATCCGAACTACCCCTATGCCGGTGGGCTCCTGGGCGCCACGCCGCTCTTTGATTCGTTGTCTAACGATGTCATCGCGACGGCGGGAATGGCCGACATCATGGGGTATTGCAACGGGTCCTGGTTCTCGGACTACAACCTGCGCGAGGTACAGCGCTTTCTTGAGGCGCGGCCCCAGCCCGTGAGTTTGCTGTTGAGTGCCAGTGCGGCCATGACGGACGTGCTGGTGGTGTCTGGAGTGATGGACGATGCCGGTGTGCGTCTGGAACCCGTGCACTCTATGCGCGCCACTGCGCCTGAAGTCAGCTCCGGTGCACACAAGCTGCACCTAACCACGCGCACCGGCGCAGTGATGGAGGTGCCGTTCGATACCTACGAAGTGGACCACGTGGCCGGTGAGCGGCATTTCTTTGCGCGAGTCGTCAGCCCAGGAACACTGAGCAACATCAGCGTGCACCATGGCGCAACCGCGTTGCCCATGGTTGCTAAAGATCGAGTGGTGGCAGCGCGGACCGTCGTGCCGAGCGCCACCTCGGGCGCGGCGTCCAAAAATGCTGCAGTCGCTGCAACGTTGCGAGGTGGCAATGTTGAAATCAGCTGGGACCGGAATGCGGCTCCGTTTGTCACGGTGACCTGGGTGGCAGGTACTGAGCGCCGCCTGCTGACGCGCAGCGCTCAAAGTGGTCGTGTGTCGGCGCCGTTGGTGAGTCTGCCGCCGGGTGGGGCCTTTGAGGTGAGTCTTTCTGATGGCCTGAACGCGCACACGGTGATGGTGCCGCGGCCGTGATGTGCTTTATAAATTAGCAGCGCAGTTCGGTCTGCCGATCATGCGTTGTACTGCGCTGGCTTTGAATCCAGGCTTGCGACGCCGCATCGGAACGTGCCTGTGCCATGGAATCGAGTTCCAATAAATAAGCACTCAGTGAGCGGCATTGCGCGTTGCGTACTTCAGCGGCGCTGAGCCGAGGTGATTCAGTCGCGTTTGATCTGGGAGCTACTGAACGAGGGGTTGGTGGTGTTGCGTGCCGCGCCGACAGCACGGGTTGGGGCGTAACGAACGATTCCGGAAATGCGGCCGGTTGTGCCGGAACCGGCTGCGAAATCGCCTGGGGTTTGATTTCGCCGGCATGGCTGATGCGCGCTGTGCTGTGCTCGTTGGTGTGCTGCCTGGGCGCAGTGGCGTCGGTCGAAATCAAAACAGGAACAGCAGGTTTGGTCGTGTGGGTAGGCAACCCGGAAAGGCGCGCCATGCCTTGTGCAAAAAAGCCGGCCACCGCGAATCCGGAACCGATCAAAAGGACTAATGAAAGTACGCCACGCATGCGTTCGATCATGCCAGCGGCCTGCGTACCTGCGAAGACTGTTGCGGCGCTGACAGACCACCATCTGACCGGCGGCAGTGATTCGGCGCGTTTGTGTTGTGGGCGAAACCACAGTGCCAACGATTTGAAAATATTTTCTGCGTGGCTCTTTACGAGCCGCATGCCGGGTGGTCTGATCGCGGCTATTTTTTTGCGCACTGCGCAGTCTGGTTAATTAAGGACAGCATGAACTGGCGGGTTGGAATGAGTGGAGTCGGTCAGCTAAATCACGTTGAGTTTCAGCGTGCGGGTGGCTCGGTGGGCCCAGTGCCGCTGAGTACGACCGCGGCAGTGCCTGTGGCCGCTGTGGGTGTGGGCACATGGGACGCGGCCATTGCTGCAAATCATCTGGGTTCCGCCCCAAAACCAACCACAGCGCCGCATCGGGCTCTGTTGAGTCGTATAGCTGTAACGCTACCTGCAGTAGATAAAGCCGCCATGCTTAGGCTGTTGCCCTATGCGCGATGGGCTGCAGCGACCACCCCGCTGACCTTCGTGGGCTTGGCGGTGGCCACTTTCGCGCTCGACCGTTGGCTTAATCGGCAGACCGGGACAAGCGCGACTGCTCACTCGAGTGTGCCGGTGGTGGAGTCGCCCAAAGTGGTGGTGGAGGTTTACCCAGCGCCTGAGGGGCCGGAGCGTTTGCAAGGACCGCTGGCGCGTCCTGATCATTTACCGGAGGTATTGCGCGGTGGCCTAGACGGGCAAGTGGTGATCGGCCCAGAGCCTCAAGCTGGTATCCATGCGGGCACCCGACCTGTTCCCATGATCCCTATAGGCGTGGACGGATTTAAGCAGTACGTGGCTCAATCTGGGGACAACCTTTATCTATCCGTGGGACGTGGAGACGATTCTGGTGATCAGCCTGACTCGAGAAAAAAAGAAATACATAAGCTGGTGGGTGATTCCTTTTGGGCGCTAGAAAAGATCCACCAAATCACTGACCCGAAGGCGCTCTCACGACATCCCGACCAGATGCTCAACGACGCGATCAATGCGGACCCGACCATTAGGCCCGTCAACATTGCCCAAAACATCCAGGTCTATGGCGCAAATGGATCGCCGCGTTTTGGGTACATGGCTTACGAGCCGGATCTAGTAGTGAATGGGGAGGTTCAGCCGATGGTGTATCCCCGCCTAACTAAGTTCAATCGGCATGGGTTTCAGGCCTACTACAACGCTCACACTGGCCACGTAGATATATTGATGAATTCCCGATCGCCCGTTATTCACCGTGCGGATGAGGTTCTGGGCAGCGACGAACAAATGATGAAGGCGTATTTGGAAAAAATGGCGAGCCTTGGCAAGGGAGTCGACAGCATTTCTCTGCGTTCAAGCTGGTTACAGACCGATTTGGGCCGGCAGTTCGTGAAAACGGTGAGCTCAAACATGGATCGTCTTGCTCAAGCATGGGGTGAAGAAGACGCCTGGCAGTATGCAAATCAGAAGTACCAGTCCCTAAGGGACAAAGGCCTTCTTGGGTCGGTAGCCGTGCTGATGCGCGATGGATTCAGCATCGTCGACGTTAAGCCTGATCAGTTTGGCGAAAACTGGCTGCACTTCACCCGAGATTAGGCCACCTGCTGCGCCCACTCTGGATGTCGTTTGAGGTAACTCTGCACAAACGAGCAACGCGGCACCACCTTGATGTCTTGCGTCTGAGCCCATTCCAGCGCCGCCCGTACTAGGGCCGCTGCAATGCCGCGGCCCTCCACAGCAGGGGCAACCTCGGTGTGCACGAAGTGCGCCAATCCGTTGTGCATTTGATAGTCCAGCCGACACAACCAGTCATCAACGTGGACTTCAAAGCGCTGCCCGGCGGTGTTGTGAACAATGTTCATGAGTGCCTCATCGATCAAGTGTTACGTGGTTTGATTGAGTATTGTTGACTGCTTTTGTCGGACTCTGTTACATTCCCGACCGTTTTTGTCGGATTGCACTCACCTTAGCGGGAAACGTAGCCATGAGACTGACAACCAAAGGCCGGTTTGCGGTAACAGCCATGATGGACATTGCCATGCGGGATCGGCATGGGCCAGTGACATTGGCGGCCATAAGCCAGCGGCAGAAGATTTCCTTGTCATATCTTGAGCAGCTGTTTGGCAAGCTGCGGCGCCATAAGTTGGTCGAGAGCACACGCGGGCCCGGTGGGGGTTACACCTTGGCGCGTGGGGCGCAGGAGATCTCGGTGGCCGATGTGGTACTTGCGGTGGACGAGCCACTCGATGCTACCCAGTGCCGAGGCAAGCAAAACTGCGTAGACGATGGGCGCTGTATGACGCATGACCTCTGGGCTGAACTGAATCGCCACATGATTGATTTTCTTGATTCCGTGTCGTTGCGTGACCTGGTGGATAAACAACGGGCCAGTGAAGCGCAGGCGGCAAATCAACCGGTGACCTTGGTCAATACGCGCAAGAGTGCGGCGGCGGCCGATCCTGCGTGAAGGTGTTGGAGCACAACATGCAACTTCCGATCTATCTCGACTATTCCGCCACCACGCCGGTCGATCCGCGCGTGGTGGACAAGATGGTGCCGTACTTGCGCGAGCACTTTGGCAACCCCGCCTCGCGCAGCCATCAGTTTGGTTGGGATGCTGAGAAGGCGGTGGAGCAGGCGCGTGAACAGGTGGCGGCGTTGGTCAATGCCGATCCGCGCGAAATCATCTGGACTTCAGGCGCAACCGAATCGACCAACCTGGCGCTCAAGGGTGTGGCGCATTTCAACCGCGACAAAGGCAAGCACCTGGTCAGCGTTAAGACCGAACACAAGGCCACGCTCGACACCTTGCGTGAGCTGGAGCGCGAAGGTTTTGAAGTCACGTATCTGGATGTGTTGCCCAATGGCTTGCTCGATCTGGCTCAGCTGGAAGCGGCGCTGCGGCCCGACACCATTGCGGTGTCCGTCATGTTGGTGAACAACGAGATTGGCGTGATTCAGGACATTGCCGCCATAGGCGAACTCACCCGTACACGCGGCATCGTGTTTCACTGTGATGCGGCACAAGCCACGGGCAAGGTGGACATCGACCTCAATGTCCTGAAAGTGGATCTGATGTCCTTCTCCGCACACAAGACCTACGGCCCCAAAGGTATGGGTGCGTTGTACGTGCGGCGCAAGCCGCGGGTGCGGCTCGAAGCGCAGATGCATGGGGGCGGTCATGAGCGGGGCTTGCGCTCGGGCACGCTGCCTACGCATCAGATCGTGGGTATGGGTGAGGCCTTTCGGATCGCTCGTGAAGAAATGGCAGTTGAGAACGTACGGGTTCGCCAGTTGCGTGACCGTCTGTGGCAAGGCTTGTCGGCGATGGATGAGATCTACCTCAATGGTGATGAGCAAGCTCGCGTGCCGCACAACCTGAATGTGAGCTTCAACTATGTTGAAGGCGAGAGCCTGATCATGGCCATCAAGGACATTGCGGTGTCGTCGGGTTCGGCATGCACGTCAGCCAGTTTGGAACCCTCATACGTATTGCGCGCGCTGGGACGCAGTGATGAGCTGGCGCACAGTTCCATCCGCTTTTCCGTCGGCCGCTTTACGACGGCTGAAGAAGTTGATTACGCCGTGGATTTGCTCAAGCGCAAAGTGTCCAAGCTGCGTGAGATGTCGCCGCTTTGGGAAATGCATCAGGAAGGCATTGATCTGAGTACTGTGCAGTGGGCTGCACATTGAATGACCGGAGGTCAACATGTCATACAGCGAAAAAGTGATCGACCATTATGAAAACCCCCGCAACGTCGGCTCGTTCGATAAGAACGATGACGACGTGGGCACCGGCATGGTGGGCGCGCCGGCCTGTGGCGACGTGATGAAACTGCAAATCAAGGTCAACGAACAGGGCGTGATTGAAGACGCGCGCTTCAAGACCTACGGCTGCGGCTCGGCCATCGCCTCCAGCTCGCTGGTGACCGAGTGGGTTAAAGGCCGCACGCTCGATGAAGCTGCCGCCCTACGCAATACACAGATTGCTGAGGAGCTGGCACTGCCGCCGGTGAAAATTCATTGCTCCATCCTGGCCGAGGACGTCATCAAGGCGGCCATTGAAGACTATCGGCAAAAGCATGGCGCGAGCATGGCCGCTGTCACCAAAGCCGCTGCCTGAGCACGAGCGGAGAGCGCACCATGGCCATCACCCTCACACCGCGCGCTGCGCAACACGTCGCTAACTTCATCGCCCGACGCGGCACAGGCGTGGGTCTGCGCCTGGGCGTGCGCACCACGGGCTGCTCGGGCCTGGCCTACAAACTGGAGTACGCCGATGCGGTGGATCCCGAAGACACCGAGTTTGAAAGCAACGGGGTGCGCATCTTCATCGACCCCAAGAGCCTGGCCTATCTCGATGGCACGGAACTTGATTTCGTGCGCGAGGGCTTGAACGAAGGGTTCAAGTTCAACAACCCTCGGGAGCGTGATCGCTGCGGGTGTGGCGAATCGTTCCGTATTTGATTTTGTTGTGGACAACCATTTCTCTCTCTTTGACCTGCCGGCACGCTTTGCAGTGGATGTGGATGCGTTGGAGCGCACCTACAAAAACGTGCAAGCCAAAGTGCACCCTGATCGATTTGCCGCTGCGTCTGCTGCTGAGCGCCGTGTGGCCATGCAATGGGCCGCGCGTGTCAATGAAGCCTATGGGGTGTTGCGCGCGCCCTTGAAGCGCGCTGCGTATTTGTGCGAACTGCGCGGTGCGCCGATTGAGGCGGAGTCCAACACCGCCATGCCGCGCGAATTCATGGTGCAGCAAATGCAGTGGCGTGAGGCACTGGATGAAGCCTTGCGACCGTTGGATGTGACCGCGGTGCTGGTCCTGCGCACGCAACTGACCGATCAACAGGCTGCCCAGCAGGCGCAGGTGGCCACGGCCATTGACGAGCGCGGCGACATGGCGCAAGCCGCGGCGCTGGTGCGGCAATGGATGTTTTTGGAACGCTTCGGTCAAGACGTGCAACAGGTACTGCATGCGGCGGAAGACGCCCGTGCCAGCCCATTGAAATCTGCGTAATCGTTATGGCTCTACTGCAAATTGCTGAACCCGGTCAGTCCACGGCGCCGCACGAGCACCGGTACGCACTCGGCATTGACCTAGGCACGACCAATTCTCTAGTGGCGGTGGTGCGCAATGGCCTGGCGCAGGTCATCACCGATGAAGAAGGGCGCGCTTTGCTGCCTTCCGTCGTGCGTTATTGCGCCGATGGCCACACCGAGGTAGGTCACGCTGCGGTGGTGCATCCGTCGGACGACCCGCTCAACACCATTGTCTCGGCTAAACGTTTCATGGGCCGCGCCGCGCGCGAAGTGGCGCACATTGAGAACCTGCCCTACGACTTTGTCGATGCGCCCGGCATGCTTCAAGTGCGCACCGTGGTCGGGCCACGCAGTCCGGTCGAGGTGTCCTCAGAAATCCTTAAGACCTTGCATGAACGTGCGCACCGGGCTTTGTTTGGCGAAGCCGATACACGCAGTGATGTGGTTGGCGCCGTTATCACCGTGCCGGCGTACTTCGACGACGCTCAGCGTCAGGCCACGCGTGATGCCGCGCGTTTGGCGGGGCTCGAAGTGCTGCGTTTGCTCAATGAGCCCACGGCGGCGGCCTTGGCCTATGGACTCGACCATGGGGCCGAGGGCATCTATGCCGTGTTTGATTTGGGCGGCGGTACTTTCGATATTTCTGTGCTCAAACTTACCCAAGGGGTGTTTGAGGTATTGGCCACGGGGGGCGACACGGCGCTCGGTGGTGATGACTTTGATCATTGCCTGTATTGCTGGGCGCTAGAGCAGGCGCATCTGTCCCTGCTGCCGCCGCAGGATCAACGTCTGCTTACCGTCAAGGCGCGCGCGGTCAAGGAAGCGCTCTCCAGCAAATCTACGGCCACGCTGCAGGCTCGTCTGAGCGCAGGGCAGTGGGTGAATCTATCGATAGGCGCGGATGCTTTTGCGGTGATGACACAGCACCTAGTGAGCAAAACAATCGATGCCACGCGCCGCGCTTTGCGTGATGCGGATTTGTCGGTGGGTGATGTGAAAGGTGTGGTGCTCGTGGGTGGCGCAACGCGCATGCCCCACGTGCGCAAGGCAGTGGCAGAGTTTTTCGGTCAGGAACCGCTCTCCGACATCGATCCCGATCAAGTGGTGGCCGTGGGCGCGGCGCTGCAGGCCAATCGCTTGGCGGGTAACACCGTCGCGGGGCAGGAGGATTGGTTGCTGCTCGATGTCATCGCTTTGTCGCTGGGTTTGGAAACGATGGGCGGCCTGGTCGAGCGCATCGTGCCGCGTAACGCCACCATTCCCGTGGCGCGTGCGCAGGAGTTCACCACGTACAAAGACGGTCAAACCGCCATCGCCATACACGTGGTGCAGGGCGAGCGCGAGCTGGTGAGCGATTGCCGCTCGCTGGCGCGCTTTGAATTGCGCGGCATCCCGCCGATGCCGGCGGGCGCGGCGCGCATTCGGGTCACGTTTCAGGTCGATGCCGATGGGGTACTTGCGGTTACTGCGCGCGAGACCACAAGCGGTGTGGAAGCCAGCATCAGCGTGAAGCCTTCATACGGGCTCAGTGATGACGACATCACCCGCATGCTCAGCGATTCCATGACCACGGCCGATGTCGATATGCGCGCACGCGCGCTGCGCGAGGCGCAGATTGACGCCAAGCGTCTGTTGGAAGCCACTGCTGCTGCACTGATTGCAGATGCTGCGCTGTTAAGCGCGCAGGAGCGCACAGCGATTGCGTCTGGTGTGCAGGCGCTGCAACGTGTGGTGGAAGGCAGTGATGTACAGGTTATCCGTCAGGCCGCTGAGGCGCTGTCTAACGCTACCGATGACTTTGCCGCGCGCCGTATGGACCGCTCCATACGGCAGGCGCTGGCGGGGCGCACACTCGACGAAGTTCAACGTCAGTAGGTGCCTGTCATGCCCAAGATCAAAGTGCTACCCCACGATGAGCTGTGCCCCGCGGGCGCGGTGATTGATGCGCCGGCAGGCAAAAGCATTTGCGAAGCGTTGCTGGAAAACGATATTGAGATTGAACACGCCTGTGAGATGTCGTGTGCCTGCACTACCTGCCATGTCATCGTGCGTGAGGGCCTCAAGTCGCTCGACCCCTCCGATGAGGACGAAGACGATCTGCTCGACAAAGCCTGGGGCCTGACCGCGTTGTCTCGTTTGTCGTGCCAGGCGCGGGTGAAAGATGCGGATCTGGTGATTGAGATTCCCAAGTACACGATCAACCAAGCCAAGGAGGGCAAGTGATCCTGAACCCGGAAGTTGACCGCTTGCAGCAATGGAAAGACCTTGTGAATTCGACGTTTAGTAGCCTGACACGTATTCAGCCGAGCGGTGAGTGCGCTACGCACGGCATAGCGCGTACGGCGGGCTGCCTGGGGGTGTCGCTCCTACCCAACCAGCCCGCCGTACGCACTCTGCCGCGCGTTCAACTGCCGGATTCAGGATCATGAGGTGGACCGACACGCTCGACATCGCCCTGGCGCTGATCGAAAAATTTCCTGATGTGGACCCCAAGACCATCCGCTTTACTGATTTGCATCAGTGGGTGTGCGGCCTGGATGGCTTTACCGACGATCCGCAACGCTCCGGAGAAAAAATTCTGGAAGCGATACAGATGGCGTGGATGGACGAGGCGGAGTGACTCGGCTCCACCTCACGGAACAAACAACCCCTGTCCCAGATCCAGACCTGTTCGACGCGATAAAGACTCCAGCGTGGCCAGGGCGGCTTCAAGAGTGAAAAGGCCGGCCTCTATGGCATCGAGTGTTACCTCAATGGAGTGCCGCTCAATCAGATCCACCTCGCCGTCGTGGTTGACGGGCTGGGCTAGTGGGGGCAGCTCCACGTCAAAGACCCGGATCACCTCGGACTGATAGCCCTCGGGCACGGGGCGCCACACGTGCACGCGGCGCTGGGGTTGTGGCAGATAGCGACTCATCACCAGGCCCGCCTCTTCATAGGCCTCGCGGTCCAACGCCACGCGCTCGCTCTCGTTGGCGGTGACCATGCCCCCTACCAGGGTGTCCCACTGGCCGGGGTCAATGTTCTTGTGCGCGGCACGCCGCGCTAGCCAGAGCTGATCACTGCTCCAGGCGTTCAGATGCACGGCAAACGTGGTGAGCCCCAGTGCTCGGCAGGCGGCACGCTCGATGCGCGCGACGGGGGGGTGATTGACGTCGGCCACCACAGCCAGTGTTTCGCTGCGCCAGCCAAAAATCAGATCGTGTTCCTGCAGCCAAAGCGCGGCCAGATGCAGCACCTGGGTGCGGGCTTCGAAATCCAGATTGATTTCGTTGAGTACCAAGTGATCCGACTCAATGTAAAAACCCAGCGCTGCGTTGGCCAACGCATGCGCGACATCCGGGCGCGCGCTGCCGCACACCGAACCTGCAATCACCACCGCCAGACTTTCATGCGGCGGGGGCACGTGGGCCACAGGCTCCAGGGCCGTGCACAACTCATGGATACGTTGCGCGAGGTCAAGTCTCATGGGGTGTCAGGTTAGGTTGCGCTGCGTTGGGCTTCTTGTCGCATGTGCGGAAACAGGATCACATCACGAATACTGGCGGCGTCGGTCAGGAGCATGACAAAGCGATCGATGCCCACGCCGCAGCCGGCGGCTGGGGGCATACCGTACTCCAGCGCGCGCACATAGTCAGCATCGTAAAACATGGCTTCTTCATCGCCGGCTTCTTTGGCTTTGACCTGTTCACGAAAGCGAGTCGCCTGATCTTCGGCATCGTTGAGCTCAGAGAATCCGTTCGCAGTTTCGCGTCCGGCAATGAACAGTTCAAATCGCTCGGTGATGGCCGGGCGCGTGTCCGAGGCGCGTGCCAGAGGTGAGACCTCAATGGGGTAGTCAATGATGTAGGTGGGCTGAATCAACTTGGACTCGGCCACCTCTTCAAACAGCGCCAGCTGCAGGGCACCCAACCCCACTTCCTTCGAATGCGTGTTGCCGAGCTTGGCCAGTTCTGCATGTAGGAACCCGGCATCGGCCAGTTGCGCATCGCTGTAGTGGGGCGCATGCGCCTGGATGGCTTGTACTGTGGTCAGGCGCGCAAAGGGCTTGCTCAAATCAATGGTCTGGCCCTGGTAATTCAGCACAGCACTGCCCGTGGTGGCAATGGCGGTCTCACGCAGCAGGTTCTCGGTGAAGGTCATCAGCCACTGGTACTCGTGGTACGCGGCGTAAAACTCCATCATGGTGAATTCAGGGTTGTGACGTGGGCTCAGGCCCTCATTGCGAAAGTTGCGGTTGACCTCAAACACCCGATCAAACCCGCCGACCACCAGCCGCTTGAGAAAAAGCTCGGGCGCAATGCGCAGATACATGTCAATGTCGAGCGCGTTGTGGTGTGTGGTGAATGGCTTGGCCGCTGCGCCGCCGGGAATGACTTGCAGCATGGGGGTTTCCACTTCCAGAAAACCATGGCCCACCATGAACTGGCGCATGGCGGTAATGGCTGCGCTGCGTTTGATGAAGGTGTGGCGCACGGCCTCGTTCATCATCAGGTCCACATAGCGCTGGCGGTAACGCTGCTCTTTGTCTTCCAGACCGTGAAACTTGTCGGGCAAGGGACGCAGCGATTTGGTGAGCAGACGCAATTCGCGGCAGCGGATGGACAGCTCGCCTTTCTGTGTTTTCATGAGCGTGCCGCGCGCCGCAATGATGTCGCCCAGGTCCCAGTGTTTGAAGTGCTCGTGTGTGGTGGCGCCCACGTCATCGTCGGCGATGTAGAACTGAATCCGCCCGCCGCCGTCCTGCACCGTGGCAAAGCTGGCCTTGCCCATCACCCGCTTGAGCATCATGCGGCCGGCCAGCGCGACTTCAATGTTCTGCGCGGCCAGCGCTTCGCGGTCGAGCGCGCCGTAGCGCTCCTGCAAATCACCCGCATGGTGGGTGCGCACAAAGTCGTTGGGGAACGCGGGGCCTGCCTCGCGCAGCCGAGCCAACTTGGCGCGGCGCTCGGCCATGATTTGGTTCTCGTCGATGGGTAGGGGTGTGGTGTCAGTCATGGAGTTTTCTTAGTGACGTACGTCGGCAATGGGTTCAGCGCCAAAGTCGGGGCGCGATAAAAAAGACAAAACCTGTGTGGCGGCTTGTTGTGGTGTTGTGAGCTGGCCGCTGTCGTGCAACTGAATAAAACGTGCTTGATCAGGAAAGCCCTCAGGGGCGGCCGCGCGCAACTGAGCCTGCATGTCGGTATCGATCACACCCGGGGCCAGGGCCACGATTTTGGCGCCGTGAGGTTTGCGTGCCTCATCCAACGCCGTCACGCGGGAAAACTGGTCCAGCCCCGCCTTGGAGGCGCAATAGGCGGCCCAGCCCGCCACCGCGTGGCGGCCCGCACCTGAAGAAATGTTGAGCACTTTGCGTGCGCCTTTCCAGTCTTGCGTGGCCCGTAAAAACGCGGCGGTGAGCACCATGGGCGCTTCAAGGTTGACGCGCAGCACCGCACTGAGGTCGCCAGTGGCCATCTGCTCCAGTGGGCCCACATGGCCTACGAGGCCCGCATTGTTGATGAGCGTGGCCGAGGTGATGTTCTGACGATGGACGCCTTTGAGCCACGTCTCTAGACGCGTGGCGCAATCGCCGCTGTCTTCCAGATCTACCGGCCACTGTGTGAGGGTGGCGCCGCTTGCAGTGGCTGCGTCGGCCAGACCCGCATGCGCGTGCCGCGCCAACGTGAGCATCTGACACGGGCGTGCCAGCAGCTGCCGTGCGAGCTCATGGCCCAGGCCGCGTGAGGTGCCGGTGAGGATGTAGAGGGTGGTGCTCATAAGGGCCAACTAGCTTGCCGGGCGGTTTACTCCCTCCCCTTCAAGGGGAGGGCAGGGGTGGGGATGGGGTACGGAAGGCGTGGCGCTGTGTGTGCCCCATCCCCACCCTAACCCTCCCCTTGAAGGGGAGGGGACACAAGATGACCCTCCCCTTGAAGGGGAGGGGACACAAATCAGCGCGCTCATCACACCCCCTGCTTCAAGCTCGCCTGAATGAAATCATCCAGATCGCCATCGAGCACGCCTTGCGTGTTGCCAATCTCCACATTGGTGCGCAGATCCTTGATGCGTGATTGATCCAGCACGTAGCTGCGAATCTGGTGGCCCCAGCCGATGTCGGTTTTGGATTCTTCCAACTTGTTTTGCTCAGCCAGGCGCTTGCGCATCTCCAGCTCAAACAGGCGTGACTTCAACATGGCAAAACATTCGGCGCGGTTGCGATGCTGACTGCGATCGTTCTGGCTTTGCACCACGATGTTGGTGGGCAGATGCGTGATACGCACGGCCGATTCGGTCTTGTTCACGTGCTGGCCCCCGGCGCCCGAGGCGCGATACACGTCAATGCGCAGATCCGCGGGGTTGATTTCAATGTCGACGGAATCGTCCACTTCGGGGTAAACGAACACGCTGGCAAACGAGGTATGGCGGCGCGCGTTGGAGTCAAAAGGTGATTTGCGCACCAGCCGATGCACGCCGGTTTCGGTGCGCAGCGTGCCGTAGGCGTAATCACCACTGACCTTGAGCGTGGCGCCTTTGATGCCAGCCACCTCGCCTTGCGCTTCATCAAGCAGTTCGGTCTTGAAGCCTTTGCGCTCAGCAAAGCGCAGATACATGCGTTCCAGAATGCCGGCCCAGTCTTGCGCCTCGGTGCCGCCAGCGCCGGCCTGAATTTCAATGAAGCAGTTGTTGGGGTCCAGCGGGTTGTTGAACATGCGCTGGAATTCAAGTTGGCCGACTTGCGTGTCGAGAGCGCCCACATCGGTGCCCACCGATTCGAGCATGGCCTCATCGGTCTCGGCTTTGCCCATGCCAAACAACTCCTGGGCATCCGAGAGCGATGCGCTCAGGGCGGTGACCCGGCCCACCACCCCTTCCAATAGTTTTTTTTCTTTACCCAGCTCCTGTGCACGCTGTGGGTTGTCCCAGACTTTGGAGTCTTCCAGTGCGGTATTGATCTGGCTTAGCCGAGCCGCTTTGGCATCGACGTCAAAGAAACCTCCGCAGATCACCCAGCCGCGTGTGCAGGCTGGCGAGGGTGGCGTCGATCTGGTTGATGCGTTCGGCTTCCATGAGGGACTCGGGTTCTTGTAAGTGGGCGCGGATTATAGGGAGCGGTTGCTCTCTACTCGACCGTTTAACTCCCTCCCCTTCAAGGGGAGGGGAGGGCAGGGGTGGGGATGGGGTTGTATGGGACAGCTCGCTTCGTGGCGCACCCCATCCCCACCCTAACCCTCCCCTTGAAGGGGAGGGAACTCAACATCAACCTCCCGTCGAAGGGGAGGGAATCAAGAGCTACAACGCGGCGTGCTCAATCACCAGCGTGATGCGGCGCTGCCCTTGCCAGGTGTTGGTGGTGACGCGATAGGCCAGGCGCAAGCGTGCGGGCAGGGTGTCGGTGTGGCGAAACCACATGGCATCGAATTTGTTTTCGCCCAGCAGCAGCTTGAGCTTCAGGTGAGCATCCTTGACCAGACGTTGCTCCAGCACGGTGAACTCGTTCACGAACAACGGTGGCGCAAAACCCTGGCCCCAGATTTCGCGCTCCAGTGCATCGGCCAGCGTGAGCGTGATGTCCTGTGCCGCCAGGCCGCCATCGGTGGCCACGCTGCGCGTGTACAGGCCCGCATCGGTACTGGCGCGGGCCGCGGCCTCAAAGGCCTGCTCAAAAGCGGGCAAGTGTTCATGCGCGAGCGTCAGGCCCGCCGCCATGGCGTGACCGCCGAATTTGTCGATCAATGTGGGCGCGGCCTTGGTGACCAAGTCCAACGTGTCGCGCAGATGCACGCCTTCAATCGAGCGGCCCGAGCCGCGCACGCTTTTCTCATCGGCACGGGCAAAGGCCACGGTGGGGCGATGAAATTTTTCTTTCACGCGCGAGGCCACCAGACCCACCACGCCCTGATGCCAGCTCTCGTCAAACAGCGTGATGGTGCGGCGCTCGCCCAGCGTGGTCTCTTCGAGCTGCGCCAGCGCATCCCACTGCATGTCGGCTTCAATGGCGCGGCGCTCGCGGTTGATCTGGTCGAGCTGTCGCGCCAACTCGAGTGCGCGCTCAAAGTCATCGGTGATCAGGCATTCAATGCCCAGCGTCATGTCGGCCAGACGTCCGGCGGCGTTGATGCGCGGGCCCACGGTGAAGCCCAGATCCGTGGCCTGCGCCAGCCGCGCATCGCGCCCTGCCACCTGAAAGAGCGCCGCCAGACCCGCATGCAGGCGGCCGTCACGGATGCGTTTGAGCCCCTCGGCCACCAGGATGCGGTTGTTGCGATCTAGCCGCACCACGTCGGCTACGGTGCCCAGGGCCACCAGATCGAGCAGAACATCGAGTCGAGGCTGATTGGCCTCAGTGAACTGGCCACGTGTGCGCAGCTCGGAGCGCAGCGCCATCAACACGTAAAACATCACACCCACGCCTGCCAGGTGCTTGCTGGGAAATCCACAGCCCGGTTGATTGGGGTTCACGATGACCGCTGCGTCCGGTAGTCGATCTCCCGGCAGATGGTGATCGGTGACCAGCACGCGCAGCCCCAGTGCGTTGGCGTGCGCTACGCCCTCCACGCTGGCAATACCGTTATCCACCGTCACGATGACATCGGGCCGCGGCGTGCGCGAGGCGGCCAGATCAACGATCCGCGGCGTGAGCCCATAGCCGTATTCAAAGCGGTTGGGCACGATGAAATCCACCTGGGCGCCGAGTGCACGCAAACCGCGCACGCCCACCGCGCAGGCGGTGGCGCCATCGCAGTCGTAATCGGCCACGATCAACAGCCGTTGCCTGGCCGCGATGGCATCGGCCAGCATGCGCGCAGCGGCATCCACATGCGAGAGCACCGGCGGCGCAATCAGATCGCGCGCCATCAGCTGCAACTCCTCAATGCGCGTGACGCCGCGCGCCGCCAGCACGCGCGCCAGTGCGGCGGGTAGCCCCGAGGCTTCTAGCCGGCGTGCTGCGGCGGGGTCATAGCTGCGCTCAAAGAGGGTGGTCATGTGGGTTGGAGCAAGGCTGATAGCGCACCGAACACAAAAGGAGGCGGGGCAGGCGCGGCAGGTTTCAGAGGCCGCATTGTGTACGTAACCGTTGTTCGGCGGTGGGGCACGGCGATGCGTCAGTCTTTGCGGGGCGGTTTGCCTCTGTTCTGGGTGGCGCCAAACATCATCTTGAGAAATTCGGGCAAGGTCGACGCCGCCGGTCGTGGGAGGTCAAAGAGGTCAAATTCATCGACATCGCCGATGCATGCTGACGGCAAGAACTGTGTCAGATTGATCGCGCTTGGTAGGCCCGTGGCATAAGTCTTATTGCCCGCGTAATAAACGTAGTGCAGTGCTTCGCCCATTCCGACCCTTTTGGAGTCGCGCCTTTGCCCCCGTG
>CAZZAD010000011.1:0-1536 GCA_964652055.1 uncultured Burkholderiaceae bacterium
ACCGCAGCGTTCAGGGCCAGGATGTTGGTCTGGAAGGCAATGCCATCAATCACGCCAATGATGTCGGCGATCTTTTTGCTGCTGCTGGAGATATCGTCCATGGTGGTCACCACCTGGCCGACCACAACGCCACCTTTGCTGGCCGCCTGCGAGGCCGAGGCCGCTAACTGGTTCGCTTGCCGGGCGTTATCGGCGCTTTGCTTCACGGTGCCGGTAAGTTGCTCCATGCTGGCAGCTGTCTGCTGCAGGCTACTGGCCTGCTGCTCCGTGCGGCTGCTCAGATCCTGGTTGCCCGCAGCGATCTGGCCACTGGCGGTGCTCACCGAATCCACCCCGCGACGCACGTTGGTCACAATGTGTTTCAGTGATTCCTGCATATCACGCATGGCGGTGAGCAAAGGACTGAACTCATCGTGATCGCGATCTTCAACGGGCTGAGTGAGATCACCATCGCGCACCCGTTCTGCCACCACTTGCGATTGCGCCACACGGCGGCGCAGCAAGCTGGCCACGTACCAGGCAACGGTCAAGAGACCCGCAGCCACTGCCACCACCATGGCCAAGACCTCGCTGCGTGCGGCATAGGCCTGCTTTTCGATGATGCTCAATTCCACATCGAGCAAGTTGCTCTGGCGCTTCTTCTCATCAGCGATGAGCGCGAGCCAGCGGTTTTGGGCCGGTATGGTTTTCTGCACCAGCCAGTCAAAGGCTTCATCTTTCTTTCCCGCTTTGATCAAAGCAATGTTGGCCTCGCCGATATCCCAGAACTCGCGGACGATGGGCTGCATCCGGGCAAAGGCCTCTTTGCCCGCCGGCAGCGTGAGTGATTCGCCATAGGCCTTGACCACCCCATCGAGATGTCGGCGTTTTTCAGTGAGATCCGCCAGGGTGGCGGCCAAATCGGCATCGGTTTTGACCAAAATGGCATGTCGCATTTGCAGCGTTGCACGCGTGACCGTCAGTTCAATGTCTGCCACACGTAGCAATAGGGGCACGCGGTTGGTCCCGGCGAGCTGTGTCAGATGCGCTACCTCGCCGAGGTGATTCCACGCCGCAACTGACACGCCCACTAAAGCCAGAATCAGTACGCAGCAGACTGCGTACAAACGCCTGGCAATCCCAAAGTTTGAAAACATATCCACGTCCCCTAGATTCTTGTTTACTGCAGCGCTTCGCTCACCAGGCACATGTCGGCGCTAGACATCAGCTGTTCGATATCGACCAGAATCAGCATGCGGTCGGTCTGCGATTCACCCTCGCCTTGTTTGACTGAACCCAAACCGGTGATGAAATCGGCATCGACGGCGCCGTTGAACTCGGGCGCGGAACGGGTCTGCTCGGCCTTAAGTTCGAGTACATCGCTCACAGAATCGACCACCACACCGACCACACGTTTGGCCACGTTCAGGATGATGACCACCGTCATGCTGTCGTACGTGGGTTCGCCCAAGGCGAACTTCATGCGCATGTCAATGATGGGCACGATTACGCCGCGCAAATTGACCACGCCTTTGATAAAGGCCGGCGCATTGGCGA
>CAZZAD010000011.1:1636-21631 GCA_964652055.1 uncultured Burkholderiaceae bacterium
TGCGGGTGGGTTGCTCGTAACCGCGAATCTCCTGCACTTTGAGGATGTCGATGCCGTATTCCTCGGCTCCCAGACGAAAGGTGAGGTATTCCTGCGAATTGGCTTGCGCGCTGCGCGCTGCGACGGCTTGGGTTTCTGCTGAAGCGAGTGCACTCATAACGACTCCAAATTGGGATGGATTAAAAATGTTCTTCCGACTCGGGACTTACTCCTCCGCAACACTCACCAGCCCCATGTCGGTGCTGCCCATGAGTTGTTCGATGTCCACCAGGATCAGCATGCGGTCGGTCTGCGCTTCGCCCTCGCCCTGCTTGACCGAACCCAGGCCCATGATGAAGGTGGCATCAACGGCGCCATTGAATTCGGGGGCCGGTCGAATCTGCTCAGTTTTAAGTTCAAGCACATCGCTGACGGAATCGACCACGGCACCGACCACACGTTTGGCTACGTTCAGAATGATCACTACCGTCATGCTGTCGTACGTGGGCTCACCCAGTGCGAATTTCACGCGCAAATCCAGAATGGGCACGATGACGCCACGCAAATTGACCACGCCTTTGATAAAGGCCGGCGCATTGGCGATGCGGGTGGGTTGCTCGTAACCGCGAATCTCCTGCACTTTGAGGATGTCGATGCCATATTCCTCGGCCCCCAAACGGAAGGTGAGGTACTCCTGCGCAACAGCCTGAGCCACACGGGCGGAGAGGGCTTGGGTTTCAGCGGCGGTGATGGCACTCATGGTTCACTCCTGTTCATGCAATGGGTTCGAGAGCAGTCGGCGGGCAACACAAAGGGTTTAATGGCGGGTTCGTTTGACCATGCTGGCCACGTCAATGATCAGCGCCACACGGCCGTCGCCCAAAATCGTGGCGCCGGACACTGACGGCACTTTGCGGTAGTTCGATTCAAGGTTCTTCACCACCACCTGGTGCTGGCCCAGCAATTCGTCCTCCAGCAGGGCAACGCGGCTGCCTTCGGTTTCGACAATGACCATGATTTCGCTCACACGCTCGAAGTCAAAGCGCGGCACTTGGTAGAGCTGCTCCAGCGCCAGCACCGGCATGTATTCATCACGCACCTTGACGATGCGCTCGGCACCGGCCACGGTCTTGATGATGTCCTTGTCCACTTGGAACGCTTCCACCACGGAGGCCAACGGCAAGATGTAAACCTCGTCACCCACGCCGATGGACATGCCGTCCATGATGGCCAAGGTCAGCGGTAGACGCACCGATACGCGCGTGCCAAAACCTTCGGCCGAGTCCAGCTCCACGGTGCCACCCAGGGCTGCAATGTTCTTGCGCACCACGTCCATGCCCACACCGCGGCCCGATACATCGGTGACTTGATCGGCCGTGGAAAAACCCGGCTCCCAAATGAGCTGCCAGACCTCGTGGTCGGTCATGTCCTCACGCACCGGCAGGCCACGCTCTTTGGCTTTGTTGAAAATCTTTCCGCGGTTCAGCCCAGCACCGTCATCGCGCACTTCAATCAAGATGGAGCCACCCTGGTGCGCCGCTGACAGCGTGATCGTGCCGGCGGCCGGTTTGCCAGCGGCAACGCGCTTGGCCGGCGTCTCAATGCCATGGTCGGCGCTGTTACGCACCAGGTGCGTGAGCGGGTCCACAATTTTTTCGATCAAGCCTTTATCCAACTCGGTGGACTCACCCACCATCTTCAGCTCAATGTCCTTTTGCAATTTGGCCGCCAAATCACGCAACACGCGTGGGAAGCGGTTGAATACAAACGACATCGGAATCATGCGAATCGACATCACCGATTCCTGCAGATGCCGCGTGTAGCGCTCCAAATCCGTCACTGAGGTGACCAGGCCCTGGTACTGCACCGGATCAAACTGCCGCGCCTGCTGCGTGAGCATGGCCTGGGTGATTACCAGCTCGCCCACTAGATTGATGAGTTGATCGACTTTTTCTACCGACACGCGCAGAGTGGACGACTCTAAAGCGGCCCCGCCACCGGCGGCCGGTTTGTCCGCGCGCGGCTTGGCCGGCGCAGCCGGGGAAGCAGATGCGGCCACCAAAGCCGCTGCGACAGGCGCCGCAGCCGCGGGCTGGGGATCATCAAAAAATCCGTAACCCGGATCCTTCTCGGGCTTTTTCTCTGTGGCAGGTATCGCCACCACCACGGCCTGCACTGTCCAGGGACTCAGTGCAATCTGCTCTTTGCTGACGTGAAAGGAAAAGAGCTCTAGCAGCTCGCTGTCCTTGGACTCGGTCGTGACCTTGAACTCACGGCAACCCTCGGCCGAGGCATTGCCGCCATCGAGTGCCTCAATCTGGCCCAAGCCCGGAATGTCACGAAACAACTCAACAATGTTTTGCGCCAGAGAAAAATCGGTGAGCGGCCCAATCTTTACGCGCAACCGGCGTTTGCCATCGTCAATTTCAACCGCAACTTGTTCCGGCGCAGCAGCAGCCCCCGCAGCAGGCGTCTGACCGGCTGGCGCCAGTGTCTTACCTGCAGCCAGGGTCTTGATGCGTGCGACGAGATCGGTGGGATCCGGGCTGTCGGCCGAACCCTGCTGAGGGGATTGGCGCAACGCCAACTGGGTCTTAAGTACATCGCCCGACTCGATGAGCACATCGACCATTTCGCGCAGCAAGGGCAGCTCATGGCGACGCACACGATCGAGCAGGGTTTCCAGTTCATGGGTGAGCTCGGTGACTTCGGAAAATCCGAAAGTCGCCGCGCCCCCCTTGATGGAATGCGCCACTCTGAAGATGGCGTTCAGTTCATCGTCGGTGGCTGCGTCCACGTCAACAGCGAGCAGCATCGACTCAAAGCTGGCGAGATTCTCTCCCGCCTCCTCAAAAAATACGTCATAGAACTGGCTCAGATCGAAATCTTGTTGCAAGCCCTGGTTGGTGACCTCGCCCATAAGTGCCTCGAAACGTAGATAACGTTGTGGTGATGGAAGTGTTACGAGGCGTTACTGGATGACCGGGTTGATGAGTTCGAGCAGGTTGGCGGGAGCAAAGGGGTTGAGCAGCCAGCCGGGGGCGGCGGCCGCCTTGCCCTTGACCTTCGTCTCATCCGAGCTCGCGGTGGTGAGAATGAGCATGGGCGTGGCCGAGTAGCTGGGTAAATCGCGCAGACTTTTGACCAGCGTGATGCCATCCATGCGCGGCATGTTCTGGTCAGTGAGCACGAGATCGACCTGCTGGCCTCGTGCTTTTTCAAAAGCCTCCTGACCATCGCCGGCCTCGATCACGTTGTAGCCCGCTGACTTCAGCGTGAAGGCCACCATCTGACGCATGGAAGCTGAATCATCTACGGCAAGAATCGACTGCATTTGGAAATCTCCTGAACTAACGATCGGCTGGGTTCGGGTGGTTGGGTTCGTCTGGATCAAAAAATCAAGCGAGGGCGAGCAACTAAAAAAGATCAATCGAGCCGGCGCCCACCGCGCTTTGCCGCACCGGTTGCATGCGGGTATTGGCGGTCAGGGCATCGGGGGGTTCGTGTGCCAGGGTCTTCACACAGTCCTGCAACACATTGAGGCGACGCTGGGCATGCCCTGTGAGCTGCGTGGCCATATCCTGAAACTGCAGCGCGGTCACGGCTGCGGTGACCGCAGTCACCAACTGCAACTGCTCGGCCTCAGGCAATCCCATCTTGGGGACACGCACGGCCACTTCGTTGAAACTGGCCAGCAATTTGTCGCCGGCGTCGGTAATCAGGTTCTTCAGACGCTCCAGGTCGGCCGCGATGGCAGCGCACTCGCGCGCTGCCAGGGAACCTGCGCCATCGGTGGGTGTGGGTTGCATTCTTTGCGCTTTCTGCTTGCTGTCGGTTGAGACTGATCAGGAATCGCGTTTCGTACTCATCGGCAGCAGTGTCGGGCAGAGCGCAGTGCAACGAACGGGCAATAAGGGCTTTGAATCAAGCGCATTCCGCATGCGCATCGGCACCGCAATGCCCGCGGCATGAAAGACGCCCCATTTCTGAGGGATGCCTCGGTCCACGCTGCATCTGATGCGCAGAATTGCCTCACAATGCGAGCGCACTCAAAGCGATTGGCCACCGTAGATGGTGGGCCACGGCACCCGAACCGCTGGTTTCAGCAATCACCACGCTCACACATGACCCCTACCCCTCTAGAAGAAGTCCACCTGCTGGTGGTTGAAGACTCGGAGCTCGATTTCGAGCTGCTCGTGGCCATCCTGAGCCGCGACACGGGCCTGACAGGCTGCCGCGTACGCGCTCAACGCGTGGAAGACGAAGCGGGCATGCGCGCCACATTTGCCATGGGTCGGGTCGATGCCGTGATCACCGACCACAACATGCCACGCTTTGATTCTTTTTCTGCGCTCAAAGTGGCCAAAGCCGTAGATGAGGATCTACCTGTCATCGTGGTCTCGGGCGAGATGAGCGAAGAGCTGGCCGTGGCCGCACTGCATGCCGGTGCGGATGACTTCATTCTCAAGTCGCGCATGTTTCGCCTGGCCCCGGCCCTCAAACGCAGTCTGGAGGCCGCGCAGACGCGACGTGAGCGGCGCGCACAGGCGCAACAGTTGCGCGCCAACGAAGCGCAGCTGCGTGAACTCACGCAGCACATGGAGCGCCTCAAGGAAGATGAGCGTCGCACCATTGCGCGCGAAATTCACGACGACATCGGCACCACGCTGACGGCGCTGAAGTTCGAGCTGGTGCGACTGACGCGCGAGCTGGGCGAGCGCCCTGCAGCCGCGCCGCGCATCAACGCCATGCAAGAGCTCATCACACACGCCGTGGCTGCCAGCCACCGCATTCAACACGACCTGCACCCACCGGTGCTCGATGCGGGCCTGGTTGCTGCTCTGGAATGGTTGCTCAAAGGTTTTACGGAACGCACACGGGTAGCCACCACATTTGAAAGCAACCGCGAGGATGTGGCGCTGGCCCCCGACCGCGCCGCAGCGCTGTACCGAGTGGCGCAGGAATCGCTCGCCAACATTGCCAAGTACGCCCAGGCCACTCGCGTGTCGGTGTACCTATTTGTCGGCGCCGATGAAATCACGCTGGAAGTGACCGACAACGGCGTGGGGTTCGATCCCAAAATTCTCGACCACACCCCCGGCTTTGGCGTGCGGGGACTGACTGAACGCGCACGCGGCTTTGCCGGTTGGGCCGAGATCAACGCGGCACCGGGACGCGGCTGCACGGTGATGTTTGCTATCCCCCTGGGGCCAGCACACGAGGCCAGCGCAGCGCCCACCCATCGCGCCCCACAGTGGGCCAATGCAGGGTGATGACATGAAGAATCACTGCGATGAAATCTTCGCGCCCATGCAGATCGTAGGTTGGGGTGAGCCCGCGAACCCCAACGTCAACCTCGGCACCGGTGTTGTTGGGGTTCGCGGGCTCACCCCAACCTTCGACGACAACGACGGCAACTGTGCCTATCGGGAACATCAGCAATGAGCATTCGAACTATCGTGGTAGACGACCATGCCATCGTGCGACGCGGCGTGGTGCAGATCCTGACCGAACACCCGGATCTGTCCGTTGTGGCTGAGGCCGGCGACTACGGCGAATTACGCAATGCGCTGCGCCGGCACGGCGAGGTGGACCTGCTGGTGATGGATGTGGGACTGCCGGGAAAAAACGGTATCGACATCCTCAAAACACTGCGCGAGGAGTATCCCCGGTTGCGCGTACTCATTGTGAGCATGTATCCCGAAGATCAATACGCGGTGCGCGCGTTTCGCGCCGGCGCCAGCGGTTATCTGAACAAGGCCAGCGCGCCTGAAAAACTCATCGAGGCCGTCAACCAGGTCGTGGCAGGCCGCAAGTACGTCACGCCCGAAATTGCTCAAGCCCTAATTGAAAACCTCAATGCCCCGGACGACGGCCCCGCACACGACAAACTCTCGGACCGCGAATTTCAAACCATGAAGTTGATTGCCTCGGGCAAGCGTCTGTCTGACATTGCCCAGGCCTTGGCCCTTTCACCCAAAACGGTGAGCGTCTACCGCGCGCGCGTGCTGGAGAAAATGAGTATGAGCAACAACGCTGAGTTGACGCACTACGCTATCAAACACGGACTGGTGGAGTGATTCCATGGGGCGATTCCAATTCACATCGGAATCACTCACTGCTGACAATTCGGTCCTTGCCGGTGCGCTTGGCCTCGTACATGGCAGCGTCTGCACGTTGAGTGCACGACTCTAACGACTCATTGGGACGCCACTCGCACAGCCCCCCTGAGAACGTAAACGGGTGCGGTGCGCCTTCCCACTGAAAGGGTCGGCGCGCCAGTTCCTGGCGCAGACGCTCACCCACTTCGCGAGCAGTCTTCAGATCTGTGACCGGGAACAACAACATAAATTCTTCGCCCCCAAAGCGCGCAATGCAATCCGTCGGACGCAGGGCGAGCTGGCACGTAGTGGCCAGATGCACCAAGGCGCGATCGCCCGCCGCATGGCCCAGGGTGTCGTTCACCTTCTTGAAGTCATCAAGATCGATCACCATCAGGGACAAAGGCACGCTATAGCGCGCGGCCCGCGCCGCCTCAATTCGGAAGGTTTCTTCCAGACCGCGCCGATTCAGGGCAAAGGTCAAGGGATCCTTCTGCACCAGACTCGATACTTGCGAGAGTTCGCGCTCAAGTTCTTGCACACGTGACTCATAGGATTCGACCTTGCGACGCGCCTCACTCAGTTCATCGCGTGATTGCTCGATGCCCTGGCGCATCTGGGCGGTATCGGTCATCAGTCCGCTCAACACGCGCGAGAGCGTGCCAAAGTCACTGGCGCGCTCCAATTGCTTTTGATAGCCCTCCACCTGCGCACAGAAGGTGCTGGTGCTGTCACTGGCCGTACCGATGTTGTCGATCAACGTCGAGAGCATTTCTTTGAGTGCCACCTTGGCCTCGTTCAAGCCCTGGCGCGCTCGGCCCTGGTGGGCAATCACCTGGGCCAGCCGGGCCTCAGCCTGCTCTAGGGCGCTGTAGCCCATCGGATGCAACAACAGGGCGCGGATGGGCTCGAGCTGACCGGCCAGCCACACCTCATCGGGCGACAGTGTCTTGATGTTGTCGCACAACATGGCCAGCAGGCGCTGCAGCCCCTGCCGAACTTTGTGCTCCTCGGCCAGTTGCCGCTCGATGTGCACCACCAGATCGATGAAACGCGCCGCAATGCGGTCTGTACCCAAAACAGGATCGGCAGGCACTGCACTGGTGATGTCCGTACCCGAACCACTGGCCGGCGCAGCAACAATGCCCTGGCGCACCGCATCCTTGACGTATTCGCCAATTTTTTTTGCTGCAGGCGTGCCTTCACCGCACGCCGCCGCTAACAGATTTGAAGCGCGCAAGGCCACCTGCTTCCAGGCTTCAGCCTGCGCCAACGCGTGATCGCGCGCGGCCTGCAAGGCGGGATCCGATCCATAGCGCTGTGTGACGGTCCTAGGGTCCGCCACCGGCCGCACGTCTGCGGCAGCGCGCGCGGCAGGTGATGCAGGGCTCAGCGATGACGACAGGGACTGCGCCGGTAGGGTCGCAGGGCCAGCGACCGTGTCGCCGACATCGCGCGCACCGGCGCCAGAAGTAGACAGGGTCGGCAGCCCACCGCCCCACGATTCGATCAAACGCGCTAGACGCTCCAGCGCAACATCCGGTTGATCGGCCGCGCCATCGATGACGCGCGCCACCGCATCGAGCTTGCGCGCGCGTGTCCAGTTGGTGTGCAAGGCATCGGCCTGGCGCAGCAGCGTGAGCGTCATCTGCGGCCAGCGGGCCGTAGCGCCACCGGCTTTGCGGGCCAGCGCCCGATCCAGGTTCTCACGCACGATGAGCCAGTGTTGCGACTGGGCAGCCTCTACCACGGCCACGCCTTCTTGGGAGGACAGTCGTCCGGTCTTGACCAGATCACGCACGACATCTCGAATGACCGCAGCGGGAGAGACACCGCTGTTCTTGACCCCTGTGATCTCGTGGCACACCTCGGTAAAGGTCTGGGGTGTCGGAATGATCTTGCGCTCGGCCAAAAGTTTGAGGGCGCGCCGCGCGATTTCTGCATCGGTCATACGTGCCGAGGGGTTGTCAGACAGATTCATGATCCCTTGCGTCCTGGCGCGGGCTCAGTCCCTTGGCCGGAGGGTTGGGAATTCGCGTGCAATTGCCCCACGCCTTTAGGATGCGCCGGGGATAGGGAGAACCCTTGTGAACGCGCACCGGACTGAGCGCCCGGCGCGCCAAAGTGGGTGCCATTGGAATGCACCATCGGCAGGGCATCCGCAGACAACCCTGGGTGACGCAAGGGCTGCAGATTCGGATGCAAGGGCGCCGCAGGGATTGAAACGGAAGTTGCAATGGGGGTCGGGGTGGGAGCGGGTGCCCCGTCAACACGGGCGCGCCAGGCTGAGTTGACTCGATGTTCGCGCAACAGTTTCAAGAAACGCTCGTGGGGCAGCGATCTGGAAAACAGCCAGCCTTGCATCAGTTCGCAACCCTGTTCGTGGAGCTGCTGCATCTGCTCCGTGGTTTCCACGCCTTCAGCCACCACATGCAACTTCAGACTCTTACTCATGGCAATGACCGCGGCCACGATGGCCGCGCCGTCGCCGTCCTGGCCGTCGTCCAGATCACGCACGAACGATCGATCTATTTTCAGGGTGTCAATAGGCAGCCGCTTGAGATACGCCAGTGAGGAGTATCCCGTGCCAAAGTCGTCAATCGAAAGTGAAATCCCCAGTTGTTTGAGCGACTGCAGCAGCGGCAGGGCCGCGCCCAGGTTGTGCATGAGCACGGTTTCGGTCAACTCCAATTCGATGAGTTGCGGTGCCACGCCGGTGCGCTCCAGGGCGCGTTGCACCGGCTGCAGCAGATTGGCCCGCTGGATGTGGCGACTGGAGATGTTCACTGAGATGGGCACCACCGCCACCCGCATCTGTTGCCACGTGCGCAGTTGGTCACACACGGTGTTGATGGCCCATTCGGTGATCGGCACGATGAGGCCGGATTCTTCGGCGACCGAGATAAAAGCCGAGGGGGGCACCAAACGGTCCTCGTGATTCCAGCGCATGAGCGCCTCGGCACCCACAATTTCTCCCGTGGCCACATTGACCTTGGGTTGATATTCGAGCACCAACTCATTGCGTTCGATGGCCCGATGCAGCGCGCTTTCCACGCGCCAACGATCAGCCGCCACCCGATTCATATCCGTATTAAACGAGCGCCAGCCATTGCGGCCATCATCCTTGACGGAGTACATCGCAATGTCGGCCCTGCGAATCAGCGTATCGACATCGTTGCCATCGCGTGGGTAGAGCGCAGCGCCGATCGAGCCCGACACAAACACCTCGTATTCACCGACCTGCACGGGCTCACGCAGTACATCGAGCAGGCGCGCGGCCACACGCTCGATGACCTGGGTATCGGATAAGTCCGTAAGCAAGACGGTGAATTCATCACCGCCCAGACGGGCCACACTGCTCACGGCCCATCCGGTCGGCCGGGTGCTGCCGCCACTGGCCAACACGCGATCAGCAGAGGCAAGTTGGGGCGGCAACCCCTCTTTGCCTTCTGCCGCCGCTACATCATGCGAGGCTCGCGCCACGACGTCAGACTCGCGCACCGTTTGGGTCAGCCGACGTGCCACCTCGCGCAAAATCTGGTCACCCACCTGATGACCCAAGGTGTCATTGACCTGTTTGAAGCGGTCCAAATCAAGATAGAGCACCGCCACCGGCTGCCCCACATGACGCGCGTGTTCCAGGCTGGCGCTGAACTGCTCACGAAAACAACGCCGGTTGGGCAAGCCCGTCAGGGTGTCAAAGTTAGCCAGCTGACGAATTTGTTCTTCCGACTGACGCCGTTGGGTAATGTCCTGGATCACGCCGCGCATACCCAGCACCCGGCCGGAGTCATCACGATCAACCTCGGCCTCGATGTGCACCGTGCGCACCACGCCTTCGACGCAAAGCACACGGCATTCGATATCGAGCGCCCGGCCCAGCAAACGCGAGCGGCGGTACTGCGCACGTATCTGCGCGCGTTCATCAGCATGAATGTGAGCCCAGACCTGATTACCGTCAAACCCGTCGCTCTGATGAGTCAACCCCAGGATGGCGCTGGACTCCTCGGACAGCCTGAAGCGACGGTCATGGCTACTCCAGCTCCAGCTGCCCAGACGCGCAATACGCTGCGCCTTGGTCAGTGTGGCCTGGCTTTGCGCGAGTTCCGCTCGCAGGCGCGATGCGCGCAGCATGTAGCGCAACCGCTCTGAGAGCAGCGTCCACTGATTGGTTGTTTTGATGAAGAAATCCGTGGCACCGGCCTCATAGGCATGCGCGATCGACGCATCGTCATCCAGGCCCGTGAGCATGAGCACGGGCACGTGGGCGCCGCCAGGCATTTTCCGCAAGCGCTCGCACACGGTAAATCCGTCCATCCCAGGCATAAGGGCATCGACCACCACCACCATGGGCGTGTCACGTGCGAACTGCTCCAGCGCTTTGGCGCCGCTGTCCACTTCAATCACGCACCAACCCCGCTCGGTCAATGCCACTGTCGTCAGGAGCCGACCAATAGGATCATCGTCGACCAACAGCACCGATTCGCCGCGCATGGGCGTCATCTGGCCACGTGAAGACGGTGCGCCGTGGGCGCTGCCTTGGGGAGAAACGGGCGTTCGATCAGCATCCATGATCGGATCTCATGCAAAGTAGAAGCCAGCGGATGGACATCAGGTCGCGCAAGGGATTCATGTCAGAGCGCCTCACCGTGCTCAGCCAATGCGCCGGCCATCTCGCGCAACCGCGTATCCGCACGGGCGTAGGCCTGCGCTAGCTCGGACCAGGCCGCCTCGGCATTTGCCATCTGATTGGTGCGGACTTGGTGTTCCATATCCGCGCATTGCCCGGCCAGTGCAGTCGCGCCCAAGTTGGCGCTGGTGGACTTGAGCGTGTGCACCGCGTGCCGTGCCGCTAAAACGTCACCCTGGTCCAGCGCCTGGCGCAACTGAGCCAGCAGGCGCGCCGAGGTTTCTAGGTACGTTTCGATCAATCGCGCCAGCAAACCGCTCGCGCCGCGCCGCTCCATGTCACGAATGCGACCGATCACGTCCGCATCAATCACATCCGCAGGGCCTTGAGCGGGCGTGGGCGTGGTGGTAGCGGCAGAACTCGCCGATGGGCTCTCGGTCCAAGATCCAGTTTGAGGCTCAGCTCGAGACTCAGGCACAGCCCCCGAGCTCGGACCACCACCCTGCCCCCTGCTGACCGACACACCCGGCGCATAACGCAACATCATCTGCGCCAGTTGTTCCTGCCTGAAGGGCTTGCCCAGGAAGTCGGTAAAGCCTGCTTCGAGGCAACGTGTCTCGTCGCCACGCAGCACGTTGGCCGTAAGCGCAATGACGGGCGCATTCGTGGATGTGGCCGAGGTCCATTCACCGGGACTGCCCGCTGCACCTGCAGGGCCAGAGCGAAACCGGCGTACTGCATCCAGACCGTCCATCTCGGGCATTTGGCAATCCATCAACACCACGTCAAAGCGTTCGCGCGCCAGGACTTCAAGCGCCTCGCGACCATTGCCGGCCAATCCGACATCGCACCCCAGTTCCTGCAGCATGGCGCGCGCCAATTCCTGATTCACCAGGTTGTCTTCCACCAGCAACACGCGGGTGCCGGACAGGCCGCGCCGTGCCGCCTCAAGACTGCCCGCCGAGGTATCCGCTGACCCACCCACGGTGCCCGCTGCCGCAAGCAGCGCAGTCGACGGCGCCAACAAACCGGCCAAGCCTTGAATGAGCTCATGCTGGCGTATGGGCTTGGTCAGGTACACCTGTACATCGAACGTCTGCGCCACAGCAGTGGGGGACTGAAGTGATGCCTCCGAGGCCATGGGTGCGAGCATCACCAGAATCAGCTTGGCGATGCGCGTATCAGCGCGCACAGCGTGCACAAAACTCTGGGCATGCGTTTGCTGTGCTTTCAGGTCAATCACCACTACGTCAAAGGGCATGTGCGCCGCGGCGGCAGTGCGCAGTATGTCCAGTGCCGCCGGCATGCTGTCTGCCCGGGCACAGTCCATGCCCTCGGCCTGTAACTGCTCTTCAACCACGTTGTGATGGGCCGGATCATCATCAAGAATGAGCACGCGCCGCCCCAACAACCGTTCACGGGCATGCAACGAACAGTTCAATCCAGGAACCGAGCGCTCATCGCCGATCACCAGCGGCACCTCAAAGGTGAATACCGAGCCTTCGCCCAGCCGGCTATGCGCGTAAATCTGCCCCCCCATCAGATCCACCAGATGTTTGCTGATGGCCAGCCCTAGTCCCGTTCCACCATAACGGCGCGACATGGATTCATCGGCCTGCATGAACGTGCCAAAAAGTCGGGAAACGGCCTCGGGTGTCATCCCAATACCGGTGTCACGTACGGTAAAGCGCACACGCCCACTTGGCGCGTCAGGCGAGGCGTCGCCCTCCACCACCACTTCCAGCACCACCTCACCACGTTCGGTGAATTTGATGGCATTACCGAGCAAATTGGTCAGTACCTGACGCAGCCGCAGAGGATCGCCGATGAGCGCAGCGGGCACGTTGGGATCTACGCGGTAGGCCAGCTCAATGGGTTTTTGGTGGGCACGGACCGTGAGCAGTTCGAACACATCTTCGATCAGTGTGCGCGCGCAAAAACTCGTTTGCTCCAACTCTAGGCGACCGGCCTCGATTTTTGACAAATCAAGAATGTCGTTGATGATGCCGAGCAAGGATTCGCCCGAGCGATACACCGCCTGCGCAAAACGCTTTTGCTGGTCGGTCAGCACCGTGCCCAACAGCAGTTCGGTCATGCCCAACACACCATTCATGGGGGTGCGGATCTCGTGGCTCATGTTGGCCAAAAATTGGCTCTTGGCGTGACTGGCGGCCTCGGCCATCTCTTTGGCCTCACGCAGCGCGTGTTCCTTGGCCTTGATGTCGGTGAAGTTTTCCAGCACGGCAATGACGTAAGGCTCCACACCCTTGGGTGCCAGGCGCACGCAGCGCACGCGTGCCCAGACCACCGTGCCATCAGCGCTCACATAGCGGCGCTCATATTCAAACGGTTCGTTGTCCCGCACCCGTTGCTCAAACCACTGCGCCTGCTCGCGCGCCATGGCCAAATCGTCGGCATGCGTAAATTCATCGGGGTCGCGACCAATGAGGTCCATCGGTCGCGTGCCGAGCAAGTCAGCCAACGCACGGTTCACGCGGACCCAGCGGCGATCGGTGCACTGAATCGCTGCAGGTACGGGTGAGTCTTCAAATAGCGCCTTGAAATGCAGCGCACTCTCCCCCAGACGCCGCTCGTCGAGTTTGCGTTGGGTGATGTCGTTTTCAATGGACACGTAGTTGGTCAGCACGCCACCACCGTTGAATACCGGCTGCATTTCCACTTCCACCCAGTAGGGTTCGCCGTTTTTGGCGTATTGCTCCAGCTCGACGTTCTTGATCGCCTCGCCAAAGCGCATGCACTGGTCAATGGTGGCCACCACGGCAGAAGAAGTTTGTGGCCCACGCAGCAGCTCCGTGGCGCGCTGTCCCAGCACCTCATCGCGTGTGTACCCAGTTACCCGCAAAAAGCTGTTGTTAGCCCATTCAATATGCCCCTGGGCATCACATACCGTCACCAGATTGGCCGTGTTGGCGGCCACCAGCGCAGTGCGGCGCGCTTCGGCTTCGCTGGCACGCAGCTCACCTTCGGCCCGATGCCGTTCGGCCACGCGCGAGAGCTCTACGCCGATGGCCTCAATGAGCTCCATCATCTCGGCCGTCGCTTCCACGCGATGCTCGCTAAAAAATTCGATGAACGCCGTGACGTGACCATGGGCGGTGACCGGAATCACCACGCCGGATTTCAAACCGGCGGCCAAGGCCACATCGCGCCGACTCCACTCCACCAGACGCGACAAATCACTGACCCAATGCGGCAGCCCACTCGCGTAGGCGCGACCCACCAGGCCGCTGCTTGAACGCACAATGGGGCGCGCCTCAGAATTTCCGATGAACGTTTCAAAGCGTCGGCGATCACGAGCAAACCAGAACGACTCCGGCGGACGGCTGTCCGGGTGCACGCCCTGCGGCAGCAGCGCCACTCGGCCGATGGGCCAATCGAGGTACTCACCAATTTCTTCCAGCGCACGGCGCAGCGCCTGCTCTACCGTTTCGCTCTCATTGGTCACCATGGCCAGGCCGCGCAACAAACGCATCAGTGCGTACTGGCGTTGTAGCTCCAGACTGTTTTGCAGCTCGTTCAGATGCGCTTTTTTGAGCCGCTCTGAATGCGCCAGCAAAGCATCCGTCATGGCGTTAAATGCGTTGAGCATGCGATCAAACTCGCTGCCGTGGTGTGCCACGGAACGGCCTGCGTAACGCATCGACAGCTCTTCAGCACGCAGGGTCAGTGCCTGTATGGGCCGGATCATCCAGCGTGTCATCAACAGGCCCAGCAGTACCGACGCAAAAACGGTCAGCACCGCAAATAGGGCCATGCGCTGACCCGCGTACATCAGCGGCCGTTCGAGCCACTGCTGCGGTTCATGCAGCACCAGCGCCAAGGCGATGTTGCCCACTTTGATCGGACGTACCAACGCAGGCCAGTGTCCGGTCAGCAATAAGCGAAAGGGTGCCTGGCCCTGCTGCATCCACCGCTCCGGAGCCAGCTCACGGGCCGCACGAGCGGCCTCGTGGGACGTGTATGCCGTGGTGCCCTGCGCAGAAACCACCGTCACATCGACATCAGACGCATCGACGGTGTTGCGCAGGAACTCACGTGACAGATAAAACTCGGCCACCAAGACACCCGCGATGGAATGCGCCCCTTTTTGCTTCACCGGACCCACAGCACGAATGCGGGCATCACCCTGCACCCCAATCACATCGACCCATGTCTGGTCACGCCGCACGCGACCCAGCACCTCTTCAGACAAATCCACCGAAGCGCTCTGTGCGCGCGCACTAGTGGCCAACACGTGCCCTGAAGCATCCAGGACAGATACGCGATCTGCACTGGCCAACGTGCGCAAAGCATCGATCCGATGCGACAGCGTGGACCCAGGCGCAGAGGCCTCGCGCGCCTTGCCTACACCGACAACTGCGCCGACACCTACACGGGCACCCGCAGGCAAAGACGCTTCCCGTGCGCGCGCCATCCCGCGCAAGAGCTCGTCGTCCTCATGTGCAGCACGCACCAGCGCTTCCAGATTGGAAGCATTGAGCAGCAAGGCGTTTTCCAGCGCAATAGCCGAGCGCTCTACCGCATCGCGACTTTGCGCCTCCAAAGCACCCTTCACGCCCTGATAGTTGAAGTAATAGGCCATAAGCAAAGACCACAAGGTCATGGCCAGCAGCATGCCGATCATGCGTACGCCCACCGATGGGAGTGCACCACCCACACCACCACCCCCGCCCGATCCCGACGTGGCGTCCGGATTTTTCCCCGGCGCGTGCGGCGCGCCACTCAATAACCGGGTGCCCGGTGTGGTGGTATCGACTTCCGCATTGGTGGGACCGTCGGCGCGCGGAAACTGCAGCGCGGAGACATTGGACAGTGCTGCTACGTCCACCGTCACCGCGGTGGACGCTTTGTTGTTCTCAGAGGGCGTAGCGCCCGAGCGACGGAAATTTGCGAATCTCATGTCAGTTTTTTGTACACAGCGCGCTCGGGTCAATGAACATTCATTCGGCAATGCAGGTTCGTGAATACAGGGCAAGGACTTCGGCGCATGGGCTTTGGCGCATAGAGTTCATCGCCTTAACCCGTCCCTCACACACCACTTAACAACGCCTGCCCAACATCACCCACCCGGGCAGGCTTCCCCTGTTCCAGTTTTCGGCAGCCGCAGCCTCTAGCTAAAGGCACAAAGCACTGTCGGAACGCCGCAATAAGGACTGGATTCCGGCCCCGAATTGCGCAACTGCAGCCCGCCGTGGCGTGTCTGCGCCATGGTCCAGACGCAGTGAATCTGGCTGAACGTGCGTGCGCACTGGCAGAATCGCCCCAACCTGTGGGGTCCGTGCACCACAGACCTTTCTGACACATCGAGCCTTATCTGGAGCACTCTTCCGTGACGTGGTGGTATCTAGGAGTCTGCGCGGCACAAGCGCGTCGACTGCAACGCGTGGAGAAAAATCCCACTTCGCACCCGTTTTTCCAGCGGTGGCTACGGCCACGACCCTCAAAAGCGGGCGCACATTGGGCTCTAGTTCCACGCGCTTCGCTTCGATGCCTTCTGCCGCGCAGACTCCGAGCGCTCGTCCTGTTGCTGACGCCCTCAGTCGGGGCCACGACCGTGACTGCGGCGACAGCCACCGCAATGCGCAATGATTTTTTTGAGCTACACAGCACCACGTACCTCTTGCTGGGCGCCACCTGTGCGGGCGCTCTGATTGCGCTGGCCGCAGTCGTCGTGGCGCAGCGCTGGCGCAACGCCCGTGAGATGGCGGCGCTGCGCCACAGCCTGGCGGCTTCGGCCGACTGGTGGTGGCGCACCGATGCCGATCTGACCGTGCAGGAAGTACAGCCCAGCCGCCGCCCCATCACCTGGTTCAATTGTCAAAACCTGGTGGGGCGCAAGCCGTGGCAACTCACTACAGCAGTCGACAGTCCGCCCGCCCTGATGCAGGCCACCGCCGCACGTACACCTTTTTTTGATGTGCTGATCCACTTCGCCGTGAACCACGAGCTGCGCCCCCTCACCCTCAGTGGCGCGCCACTCTTCTCCGCCACGGGAAATTTCATTGGCTATGCCGGTACGTGCCGGGATCTGACCGCACTGGTGCAGTCGCTCGCCCCAAACAACACCGCGTCCCTGCCCTCGGCACCCCAGGCCTCAACAGACCGCCCGGAACGGGCACCCGAATTGTCCCCCGAGTTGGCCTCAGAGTTAGCTCGCCTACGCGCCTCGTTCGCCGAGCGCAGCCGCGCGTACGAGTTGGCCATCAAGGATTTGGACAGCTTTGCGCACTCGGTGTCCCACGATCTGCGTGCCCCCCTGCGCGTGGTCGACGGCTTTGCCCATATCGTGCTGGAGGACTATGCGCAGACGGGACGCGCGTTGGATGATCTGGGCCGCGATCACCTCAAGCGCATCGTCAGCGCGGGCCACCGCATGAACACCATGATCGAAACACTGCTCTCGATGGCGCGCATGACCGGCAAGGAGCTGGCCCGCAGCCAGGTCAATCTGTCGACACTGGCGCATGAAATTGCTGAGGAACTTCAGGCGCAGCAGGCCGTGGAAAAAACCACGGGCGCTACGCCTGAGTTCGTGATTGCGCCGGGGCTGGTCGTCGATGGCGACCCCTCGTTGCTGGGCGGCGTGTTGCAAAACCTGCTGGGCAATGCGTGGAAGTTTTCCTCACGCGCGGCAGCACCGCGCATTGAATTTGGCGTGCGCCATCAGGGTGATCACGACGAATACTTTGTGCGTGACAACGGCGCGGGCTTTGATATGCGCTTTGCGGACAAGCTCTTCGGCCTGTTCCAACGCTTTCACTCCGCCAATGAATATCCCGGCACCGGAGTGGGGTTGGCCACCGTGCAACGCATCGTGCGCAAACACGGCGGCCGCATCTGGGCTGAATCGGAACCCGGCAAAGGCGCAACGTTTTACTTCACGCTGTGGGAAAAAGCGCCGCCGGGGGGGGCCTAAACAAGACAAGAAGTCAGAATCCAGGAGTCAGTTTCGTAGGTTGGGCTGAGCGCAGCGATGCCCAACACAGTGCCGCAACGACGGTTGATGTTGGGGTTCGGCTCCGCTCACCGCCAACCTACTGACCAACCTACCCAGCCTAAATTATTCGGCCGCGTCGGCCCGCCGCGCAGCTTCGAGCATGCTGGCGGCCAGATCGCCCACGCCGCGCTCTTCACTCCGAGCTTGTGCGCGCAGCGCTTCAAGGGCACGGTCGTAATCAAGACGCAAACGCTCCATCAGCATGCCCGTGGCCACGTGCTGCTCAAACAGATTGCTGCTGGTAGCTGCAGGCACGGAGGGCTTGGGCACGGGCACAGTGGGTACTTCGGCACCGCGCTCCTGTATGCGCGCCAGCGCGGCACGCACAGCAGGCACGATCTGTTTGACATCGAGCGGCTTGACCAGATAGCCCAGTGCGCCCATGCGGGTGGCTTCTTCAACGATGTCGGCATCGCCAAAGGCGGACAGAAACATGAAGCCGGTGGTGGTGTTGGCGGCCAGATAACGGGCCACATCCATGCCGCTTTTTCCCTGCATGCGCATATCGAGCAAGGCCAGCGCGGGTTTGTGTTTGCGCGCAAGCAAGATGGCGTCATCGCCATTGTCGGTTTCGATGATTTCAAACTCGGCCTGCTTGAGCCCTGCCACTACCGTGGCCAGCACCAGGCGGTCATCATCGACGACCAGGATCAAAGGTTTAGCTGTACTCATAGAGCGCGCATCTTAGGTCAAGTTATGTGGAAGTGAACGCCCAATAACCGCGGTCAGGCAACCGGCCCTTGGTTTTTTGCCTCATCTCCTGCACCTGCCCCTACACCCGTCTCACTGCCCACCCCCGCGGGCTGGGCTTCACCCGCAAACTCGCCCACGTCTTCCACAATGGCCGGAGACCAGAGCTCCAGGCGGGTAACCACGCGCGTGCCCTGTTGCTCAATGCTCAGATGTGCACCACGTCGTGGCAGCAGCGCCTTGATCAGGCCCAGACCCGACACGCCCGATGAAACGCGCGCCAGATCAAAACCCTCCTTGAGTTGGCCCGGGTGCTCAAGAGTGAGTTCGATCCCCTGCGGACGCGAGGCGAGCTGGACGGTGATGGCAGCATCGCGACTGCCGCGGTATTTGATGGCGTTGGTACCCAACTCGTTGATGGTGAGCGCCAGCGGCACCGCCTCCTGCTCGGGTAAACCCCAACGCCACAGAGCCGGTGGCGGCACCTCAAACCGGATGTCTACACCGAACATGGTCGACAGGCTGCCAAAGATGCCCTGCACCACACCCAGAATGGGCAACGTGCCGGTGGCGCGAATCTGTAACCCATGCACCTGGGCAATGGCCTGGATCTGGCTGGCAATTTCGTCCAGATACACGGCCAGTTCGGGTTTGCTGGACGCCATGTGCTGCAGCAATCCGGCCACGCCCTGCAGGTTGTTCTTGATGCGGTGATGCACTTCGCGCACCAGGATGTCGCGCTGACGTACGGCGTCTTCAATGCGCTGCTGCTCCTCGGCCACGCGTTCGGTCACGTCATCGGCAATGCCAAACACCCGCACTGTGCCGTCGCTGGCCATGCGCACCGGGTTCAGGCGCACATGCAGTGTGCGCACCCCGCGTTGCGGGTGATTCACACGCACGGTGAGCTCACGCTTGCGCAGCCGGCGCATGCTGGCCACCAGTCGCGGCAATGCACGCGCCACGCGGGATGCGTCCTCGGCGTGCACGTGCTTGAGCAACGCACGTGGATTTTCAAAAAGTGTCTCAACTTCTCCGCCCACCAGCGCGCTGTAACGCGGGTTGACGTACAACACGGCCGATAGATCGGCGGTGGCAATGAACACCAGCTGATCGATGTTCTCGGCAAACTGGCGAAAGCGGGTTTCAGTTTCGGCCAGCAGCGTTTCAGCCCGTACCTCTTCGGTCAGGTCATCAATGATGGACATCACATAACGCGCGGCCGAGCCGTCATCGGCCGCGGCATCACCGTCAAAGCGGGGTTCAAACAAAGGCACGATGCGATGGTTGACCGTCAGGCGCCGCCCATCGGCACGCAGCATGACGTCGCGTGGCCGCTCCAACTGCGTGCCTGCGGCCAGTGCTTTGCGATCAAGCTCCACATACAGATCCGCAAACTGGCGCCCATAGACCTCATGCCAAGTGCGGCCAATGACCTGCTCGCGTGCCAGGCCCGTAATCGACTCGCCGGCCCGATTCAGGCTGACAAAGCGCCCGCTGGCCGCTTCGCGCACCGAGACCAGCACGGGCAGATGCTCTACTACCAGGTCCAGGTAATTGCGCACGCGGCGCAGTTC
>CAZZAD010000011.1:21641-26524 GCA_964652055.1 uncultured Burkholderiaceae bacterium
AGAGCGGTGGCGCGCGTCCACGTCCATCAGGGCAATGATCAGACCTTGTGCGGGCTGTGCGGGATCGAGCGGCCGCACGTTGCCGGCGCACCAGAAGGCGGTGCCATCGGCACGCCGCGCCAGACGCTCGAATGAAATGCCACGGCTGCGTTCAATGTCGTCGCCCGATTCACAGGCCAGACCGACCGCTTCGGACAACGCCCGCCAGTCACCCGCCTCAGCAAACACCAGATCGATGGACAGCTCGACAAAGTCGCGCTGGTCATAGCCGAGCATGCGTTGGGTCGCGGCGTTGGCTTTGACGATGAGGCCATTGGCCACGTACATCATGCCCACCAAAGTGTTATCAAAGATGAGCTGGAGCTCACCCAAGGTGGCGCGCAGTTCACGCTCGGTGCGTTTGCGCTCGTCAATATCGACAAATGCAAATACGTAACCCAGATCGGGGCGTTCTGCATTGACGGCTCGACCCTGCACCGCAACCCAGATGGGGTCCCCCCGGCGGCGATACAGGGGCATTTCAAACTCAACCATGCCGTGCGCGTTGATCTGCACAAAACGCTCGGCCAGGTTGGCCATCAGCAACTGATCGGTGGGATGAGTAAAGAGCTGCCCCTGATCGGTGAGCGCGCCGGGCTCACAAGCCAGCAACTCTTCCATGGCGGTGTTGGCGCGCACCAGGTGTTCGTCACGCACAAACAGCAGACCCACGAGGGCGGTCTCAAACAACAACCGGCTTTCAGCCAGCAAAGCCTGTAGCTGTTCTTCCTGCGCACGCCGGTCGCTGATGTCGAGAATGGAAGCGATCAGGCCCAGGCCCGAAGTGGACCCCTCTGTACCACCACCCCCACCAACCGCTGCACGCGGATCTACCGCGCGCAGTGAGACCAGCGCCCAGAACGGTGCGCCCCCTCGTCCCCGCAGCGGGCTCTCAAACGAATACAGCTCGCCCGCAGCCAACGACGCACGCATGGCTTCGCAGTAACGCGCTGCATCAGACTCAAAGGGCAACAACGAGGCAAAGCGCCGACCCACGATGTCCACCCCACTACCTCCGAACATCAGATAGGCCTGGGCATTGCAACGGATCACCTGACCATCGGTGATGTCGTTGCCAGACAAATGCAGCACGGCTACAGCGGTGGTGTCCAACACCACGTTGAGTTCAAGCAGCGAGCGACTCAGGGCCTCGCGCTGGCGCTTCATTTCCGAAACATCCTGGAACGTGTAGATGGCCTGCACTGCGCTGTGCGCGTTGGCGTCGGCGCCCATCTCGTCTGACGCAGGCGCTAACAGGGCGAGCGGTTGGGCGATGGGCCGACCCTGCACCAGACACCAGATAGGTTCACCATCGGAGCCGAACAACACCACCTCGGCACTGGTGGTTTGGTTGGGGCGCACTGCGGGCAGGCCCGTCACTTCATGGGGCATGCGGTGGTTGCGGTCATGGGCCAGGTCCCACAGGGACATGCCGATCACATCGGTCTCACCAAAACCGAACATGCGGGCAAATTCGCGGTTGGCCAGGGTGACGCGGCCCTGCACGGCCTGCACTACGCCCACCGTCATGGTTTCAAGCAGCGTTTGCTGATCACGCAGCACGGTCTGCAGTTGCGCATCGGCATGGCGCCGCTCTGTCAGGTCTTCGAGGACCAGCAGGTACTGGCGCTCATGGCGGGCTTCCTGTGTTTCACTGGACGAATAACGCCACGCGCTCAGCGTCAGTCGGCACCAGACAGCCGCACCATCACCACGAATCAGCAACTGCTCGGGCTGCACGGCCATGTGCGCACCACGCGCTACATCCTGACGCAGCCGAGCCAAGGTTTGCTCGGCTCCGGCCGCCAACAGCTCGTGTGGATCAATGCCCGGCAGCTGCGCCGCCTCGCGCCCCAACAGGCGCGCTCCAGCCGCATTGACTTGCACCACACGAAAGTCTTCATCGAGCACCAGTTTGGCTACCGGGCTTTCTTCAAAAATCAAACGAAAGCGTTGCGCCACTTCGGCCAGCTGGGCCTCAATGCGCTTGCGCTCAGTGATGTCACGTACGAGCAGAAAAATGAATTCGCGGCTGCCGTGCTCCACCCGCTGCAACACCGCGTCCACCGGAAACTGCGCGCCCTGTTTGGTGCGATACATGGACTCACCCTGGTGTGAGCCATGCCGCGTGAGCTGCGTCAGAATGTCATTGAACCGATCCCCATTGAGGTTCATGTCCACGCTGTCCAGACGCATGCCACGCAACTGCTCACGTGGGTAGCCCAGCCAGGCGCGCGCGGTGTCGTTGGCATCCACGATGGCGCCTTTGCGATCAATCTCAAAGACCATTTCGCCCGCTGAATCGAGCGCATGGCGCAACGCGGCCAGGGAGGCTTCAGCAAAGCGCTCGCGATCAATGCGCTCTACCTCAACGAACACTCCATCAAAGGCGCCACGCGCATCCGTCACGGGTGTGCCCTTGACACGCAGCCACACCATGCGAGCCGGGTCGCCTTCGTCAAGCGTGAAGGGATACTCCATGACCTGCGTGCCAGTGAGCTTGCCCGCTTTCATGCGTTCAAAGTTGGCCACGCCGTCGGGTACGGCCGCGAGCTCGGGAATTTCACTGGGTCGACGTCCAAACACACGCTCGGCAGGAATGTGCAGCGTCTCTTCAAGGTAGCGATTCCACGCCCGCACCCGCAAATCGCGGTCGAGCATGCACACGCCCAAACGCACGGACGAGAGCATGGTGTCGACAAAATCGCCCGTCTTGCGCGACACGCGCATGAGCTGGCGCGGCACAGTGACGTCGCGCCACATGGCGTGCGCGTGCGTGACCACACGCAGCACCGGATCGCGCTCCACATTCAGGCGCACATCAAACTGCTTGGGCCCCATGGGGTGCGAAACGGAAAACTTGAACCAGCGGCTCTCTTCCGAAGCAAAGAGCTGCTCGAGTGCCGCCACCCATAGCGGTGCGTAATTTTCAAACCCGGGCACCTGATCGAGCCGCTGACCCACAAAGGCCGAGCGCGGCAACGCCGTGGCCCGTTGCACTGCGGGGTTGGCGTAGACCACCACACCGGCGCGATCAAAACGCAGGATGGCATCGGGTGATTCTTCAAAGTAGGCCAGCCCCGGGATCTCGGGAGCGGCTGGCACCGCCATGGGGCTGAGTGCCTGCAGGTCAGCATCGACCTCCCGCGTCTGTGCCGCCATGTTGTCCGCCACAGTGCGTGCGGCCGCCGTGCTCAGCGCCAAGTGACGGTCCTCGGAGACCAACGCAGGCAACGGCGCGCGCCGTCGAGATTCTCGGCGTGGACTGCGATCGGTGCTGCGATCAGAGTCGGACACAGCCGCGGGACTCGATGTGGTCTACGCAAGTGCGTCGCCCCGGCGCAGGCGAAGGCCCAATGGCGAGCAGCTCAGATGGGGCCCCAGCCTGCGCCGGGGCAACGTATGTTTTTGCCATAGGGTGCATTCGAATCAAGACACTCAGAACTGCGACCGAGGATAACGGAGCCCGCCCCCTACGAACACCTACAGAGCTCTGACGTCACGCAGATACGCAGTGCGAGCGCTACAGATAATTGAACAGCGACAGTCGGGACACGCTGGTATAGCTCTTGAGCGCCGCCTCGAAGGTGACCTGGCGCCGCGACAGTTCGCCGGCCGCTTTAGCAAAGTCCAGATCTTCAATGTGGGACAAACGTGTCTGGTATTCGAGCGAGCGGTCGTCGTTCATGCTTTCGTAGGCCTCAAGCTCGGCCAGGCTGGTGCCTATATCGGCGCGTGCCAGCAGCATGTGATCGAGCGCCTGCCCGGCTGAAGCCATCAGGCCACCGAGTTTGGTGGACAGTGCGGCGTTGGTGGTGGCCGTACCCGCCGCGGTGCGCAGCGTGGTGATGGCGGCAGCCACGGTATCGAAGATCGACTGAAATCCACTGGGCGTGACCGAGAATTGATCGCCGTTGGCCGGCGCGCCGGAAATGCTCACGCGTAGGCCATCCACACTGAGCGTGAGTGGGTTGGTGTAGGTACCGCTGGACACCACGGCGCTATCGGACGCGCGCACCATCTGATAAGTGGTGGCGCCCGCCGCTACGGTGAAGTTCACGGTATAGGCCGAACCGGTCAGCGCCGATAGGTCAGCCACCGAGCCCACATCAATGACCCCGGTGCCTGTGTTAGCGCCTGCAGCGGCCGTCGTAAACGTGCCATTGCCTGGGCGAATTTTCTGAAAAATGGCGTCGCCGGAAAACTTGATTTGCTGAAAACGATCTTTGGAAACCTCCAGCGTCTGCAAAATGGAATCACCGTTAAACGACACGGCGTTGCCACTTTGAGTGAAAGGCACTGCACTTTCACGCGCGCCGGCAAACAGATAACCCCCGGCGCCGTCGCTGCTGTTGGCCAGGCCCACCATACGGCCCAAAATGCCTTCAAGTTCCTGGGCCACCGTGGCGCGCTCGTTGTTGCCATAGGCGCCGTTACCCGCGGCGATGAGCTTTTCCTGCACATCCTGCACTGAACGAATCATCTGCTGCAGGGAAGACTCCTGCAGGTTGAGCACATAACGCGCGTGGTCCTGGTTTTGTTTGTATTGAGAAAACTGCGCCAGGCTGGAGCGCACCGCAGCGGCATCAGCCGCCCCTAGTGGATCGTCTGCGGGCGAAGCAATGCGTTTGCCCAGCGACAACTGCACCTGAGTGGCGAGCAAGTCTTTCTGCCGGGCCACGACGTTGAGTTCGCCGGTACGGTAGAGCGAATGGGTCGATACGCGCAGCATGTTCAGTCTCCAGGATGTAGCTAATGCCAATGCTGTTTGTTGAACTTTTCCTACTTCGCGACACCGCTTTCCCTCACCCTCAATCCCTCTCCCGGAGGGAGAGGGAGGTTTA
>CAZZAD010000012.1:0-24372 GCA_964652055.1 uncultured Burkholderiaceae bacterium
CGCGGCCCCCCTCCGGTTCGCTTTTCCAAACACCTCCCCCCCCCCCCCCCCCCTCTCTCTCTCTCCCTGCCTGGCAACAAGACCTGATTGCCGCGCAGCCCGAATGAATCCTCACCCGATTGACTGAGCTTTCAGGGTCGGCGTGGTGTGAATTTTCGGCTTTTTCTTTGTATGAAACGCCGTACCCATTGCCTCTTGGGGTGCCTAGCATTTTGTTCTTGGCGCAACGACTTTTCTCTTCTAAGGGATCGTGGACTCATGTTTATCCGTAATGCCTTGAACCCCTCCCCACGCCACTGGCTCGATGTCATGCGCGGTGCAGCCCAAGAGGTCCCTCATGACCCTGCGTTCTCTTTTTTAGGCAGTGAGTTGAGCGGCGACACCTGCCTTACTTATTCGCAACTGGATGAGGCTGCGCGTGCTGTGGCAGCGGCTTTGCAACAAGCGGGCCACAGTGGCGGCCGTGCGTTGTTGCTCTATCCGCCAGGGGCCGACTACATCTGCGCGTTGATGGGCTGTATGTACGCCGGGGTCACCGCAGTGCCGGTGTATGCGCCGCGAGCCAACGCTTCGTTTGAGCGAATTGAGCTGATCGTGAAGAGTGCGCGCGCCACGGTGCTGCTGTCTACCCGCAACAGCTTTAACGCCGTACGCCAAAGCGCGCAGCATGCTGCTTTGGCCCAAGTGTCTTGGCTGGCGACCGATGCGTTGGACGTGGGGCTTGCATCGCTTTGGCGTGAGCCGCAACTCGGTGCCGACACTTTGGCGCTCTTGCAATTCACCTCTGGATCCACGGGGCGGCCCAAGGGGGTACAGCTGCTGCACCGCCACTTGTTGGCTAACTCTCACTGCATACAACGCGCCATGGGCAGCACGCGTGAGTCTGTGGGCGTGATTTGGCTGCCGCCGTATCACGACATGGGACTTATCGGCGGATTACTGCAGCCGTTTTATGTGCGCTTTCCTGTACATCTCATGAGCCCCAGTGCTTTTTTGCAGCGCCCCATCCGTTGGTTGGAACTCATTTCGAAAGCGCGCGGCACGATCAGTTCGGCCCCCAACTTTGCCTATGCCTTGTGCGTGCGCCGAGTTAAGCCCGAGCAGCTTGAGCGCCTGGACCTGAGAAGTTGGAAAGTTGCGGCCAATGGCGCAGAGCCGATTCGCGCTGAAACCTTGCAGCGTTTTGCGCAAACGTTTGCGCCTTGCGGCTTTAGTGAACGCGCATTTTTTCCCTGTTACGGCATGGCAGAGGCCACGTTGTATGTCAGTGGAGCGCGTTTAGGGCAGGGCATGCGCACCTTGAATGCGAGTCGTGCGGCATTGGCCAAGAATCAACTGCGCGCCTCCTCCTGGCTTGAGGATGGCATCGAACTTGTCAGTAGCGGTGGCGTAGATCCCGACACTCACGTTGAAATTGTCGACCCCCACACAGGCGCACGCTGTGCACCTGGAGACGTCGGTGAGATTTGGATTCAAGGCCCGGGTGTAGCGGCGGGCTATTTCGATTCGCAGCGTGGTGCCCCACATCACGGTATGGAGAACACCCACAGCCCGACCGACACATTTACCGCGCAATTGCCCGACCGCGAGGGATGCTGGTTACGCAGCGGTGACCTGGGTGCCTTCATGGAAGGCGAGCTCTACATCACCGGTCGCCTTAAAGACCTCATCATCATCGGCGGTCAAAACCACTACCCACACGATATTGAAGCCACGGTGATGGCGGTGCGTGGTGAATTGCGCCCTCACCACGCGGCGGCTTTCGCCCTCGAAGGTGTGCACGGTGAGCATTTGGCGCTCGTGGTTGAACTGGATCGCAAGCGTGCTGACCCGGGGATGGAGCAATTGGGCGCATCAATTCGCCATGCCATTTCTACGCAGCATCAGCTTCAGCTTGAACATCTGATTTTTGTGGCGCGAGGCGCCATTTCGCGTACCTCGAGTGGAAAGACCCAGCGTCATCTCACGCGTGCGCGTTGGCTCGACGGTGATTTGCAAGCCCTTGAGCCGGATGCCGTGCAGGAGGTGCTGGCATGAAGCGGATGCCTGAGCCCTATGCGCCCGCACTGAAATTGGAACGCATGCTGGGAGACCCCGAGTGCGGCGAGAACCTCCTTTCGTTTCGTCAGGCCATGCGATGGGATGAGGCGGATGCATTTCCTGCCCCAGCGGTTGCGCGTCTGCACGCTCTGGGATTGCCTCGTGTGTACGTGCCACAGGCGCTCGGTGGCGCTTTGAGCTCCAGTGAGACCTTCATTGCGCTGGGACGCGTTCTGGCTCGACGCAACATGTCGGTCGCCGTGGCCTACAGCACCATGTTGTGGACCACGTTGGCCTGGATTGGGGGCGATCGTGCGCAACAACGCCAAGTGGCGGATTGGGTGTTGCGTTCGGGTCATTTTCCTTGCTTGGCTTATTCCGAAGAAGAGCACGGGGCGGATCTGCTCGCCAATCAACTGCGTGCCGAGCGCAATAGTGCCGGGCAGTTTCAGGTCAGCGGCGAAAAATGGCCGATCAATCGAGCCACGCAATCTGAATTTCTGGTGATGCTGGCCCGCACCGATGCGGGTGCGCATATGCGCAACCATTCGCTATTCATTTTTGACAAGGCGCGCTTGGATGCGCAGCGCTACTACTGCCTGCCGCGCGCACGCACGCATGGACTTCGCGGCTGCGACATCAGTGGAATTGGCTTTCAGGATTGCCCTTTGCCGGCCGACGCGCTGGTGGGCCAAATGGGGCACGGTCTGGAGCTGGCGCTCAAGGGATTTCAGGTCACGCGTACCTACTGCACAGCGTTGTCTTTAGGTGTGGGCGACAGCGCATTGCGCATCGTGACGCGTTTTGCCCAAGGGCGCCGCTTGTACGGCGGCAACGTGGATGCTTTGCCGCATGCGCGCGACGTGCTGGCCAACGCGTATCTATCGCAACTCATGGCCGAATGCGTCAGTCTGGTGGCGGCGCGTGGCTTACATCTTTTCCCAGGGCAGTTCTCCACTTGGTCTTCTGTCGCCAAGGTGCAGACCAGTCACTTGGTGGATCACGCCATGCAGGCGCTGGCTCCTGTGTTGGGTGCGCGTTACTACCTGCGCGAGCGCCACTGCGAGGGCATGTTTCAGAAATTCTTGCGCGATGGGGCCATCGTGTCGGTGTTTGATGGCAGCAGCATCGTCTGCCTCGACGCACTGGCCACGTTCCTGCCGGATTTGGCGCAAGGCACGCTCACGCCGTTGACGCAGAAAGATGCAGCGGCTTTATTTAGGCTCACCGAGCCTGTCCCCGGTTTGGCCTTTGAACGCCTCAGTCTTTATGGGCGGGGGCGTGATGCGGTGGTGCAAAGCCTGCCGCTCTTGCTGCGCCAACTGGCGGACTTGACTGCGGACGCGCATCTCGATGCAGCACAGTGGACGCGGATAAGCGAAGAGGCCGCGCGTCTAGACCGAGCACTGAGCGCGTTGCGTGCGGACATTGAGCACGCGGGGGTGGCGCGCGGTCGCCGCAATAGCGCGCACCAGTTTGCATTGGCTGAACACTATTGCGCCTTGCATAGCGCCGTGGCGTGCTTAGGCCTGTGGCTACACAACCGCGATGCCCTGGGTCCATTTTTTGCGCGTGGTGATTGGCTCTTGGCCGCGTTGCAGCGCCAAGGCCAGGCCGTATTCCGCAGTGGTGCGCTCGACGTGGCGCTGACCGATGCCTTGATGCAGCAGCTTCAGACGCAAAGCGCTCAGGCCCAGATGTATTCGCTTCTGCCGTGGCCGTTGGCGCAAGCCGGTGCACATGAAGACCTTTCTTGTTCTCCTCTTTTTGAAAGTCAAATCGACCATGAACCTATCCGTGTGTGATCTCGACGATTTGCGTCAAACGCTGGTCAACCTTCTGAGCCGTGAATTGCGTGTGCCTGAGACTCAGGTGCATACCACTCGACCCTTGACGGAATATGGGCTCGACTCGATCGCAGCGCTCACCATCGCGGGTGAATTGGAAGATCGTTTTGCGATCGAGTTGCCCGCCACTTTGCTCTGGGATCACCCCACCATTGATCAGATTGCGCAGCATCTGCACGGCGTGATCAGGGCGGCGGCATGAGAGCAGATCGGGTGGAGCATTGCGCTTCCGACACTCGCTGTGAGCCGGCAGGGCCAGCGCCCAGTCCACAGATGGGGCAGCACTTTGCGCTCGCCCCTGCGCAACGCGGCCTCTGGTTTGTGCAGCAATTGGCGCCCGACTGCGGCGCGTATCACCTGGTATTTAGCCTGCAGATTGACGGCGTGTCGCTGCAGCGTGGCGCGCTAGAACAGTTGCTCGACAAGCTCATGCAGGACTACCCCGTGCTGCGTACTTGCATCACGGCGGGCCCTGCAACCGCTGCAGCCACGGCTGCAGCCGCAGGGGACGAATCCAGCGCGTACACGCCGCATCAATATGTGAACAGCAACGCGCGAGCCCAAGTGCATTGGCATGGCACGCCGGTGCCGGCAGATGATGTGCTGCGCGAGCGCATTCGCACCGACGCACGTATTGCATTTGATTTGGCCGCAGCGCCGCTGTGGCGCGTGCATGTTTACGCCACCGGCCCCCAGAGCCAAGTGCTCGCCGTGGTGGCCCATCACATTGCGCTTGATTTCTGGTCACTGGGTTTGTTGTTGACTGAGGTGGCCGGACGCCTGGGTTTGATGGCACCCTCAGAAACCGAGTTGGATGGCAGTGGATTCTTAACCGAAGCGGCATCTACGTCACCGCCGCAGGCGGCACTGGCGTACTGGGAGCACGCGTTGCGCGGCGCGCCCGTAGTGCACAGCGTGCCGCTCGATGCGCCGCGCGCGCCGCTGCAAACGTATAGCGGCCGTAGCCGTAGTTTTGTCCTGAGTGCACAGACCAGCAATGCGTTGCGTGCTTTGGCCCAGCAGCATGGCGCCACGCCCTTCATGGTGTTGTTGGCGGCCTATTTCGTGTGGCTTTACCGCCTTTCCGCAGACACCGATATTGTCGTCGCCAGCCCTGTGGCGGGGCGGGCGCGCCGTGCGCAGCGCACGATGTTGGGCCAATTTGTGAACACGTTGCCGCTGCGTGGCCACATCGATGCTGCTGAACCTTTTGTTGAATTGTTGGCGCGCGTGCGCACCACGGTGATCGAGGCCATGCGCCATCAGGAGTGCCCCTATTCCACGCTGGTGGAACGCCTGGCCCCGCAGCGAGATCCGAGTTATCCGCCGTTGGCGCAGCTGGGTTTTTCCTGGGAGCGCCTGCCCTTGATGGCGGAGTTTGCGGATTTTTTTCTGCCTGACCATGCGGTCACTCGCGTCCACGATGCCAAGCGCACCTGGAATGCAGAGTGGGGTGCACTGTCTCTGGCGCCGTTTCCTGTACCGCAACAAGAAGGGCAGTTAGAGCTGCTGATGGAAATGGGCGGCCAGATCGACGGCGCCTACATCGGCACGCTCAAGTATCACGACACTTTGTTTGAGGCATCCACCATCGATGCTTGGTTACACAGTTGGGATCGGTTACTGCAAGGCATTGTTGCCAACCCCAATGCGTCAGTGGGCCACTTGCCCATGATCGATCCGCTCAAGCCAAGGCCGGCGACACACGGTCCGGCAATGAACCTGTCATTTACCCACACGCTGCGCGAGATTGCTGCGGTGGCGCAGGCTCGGCCCACCGCGGTTGCCGTCAGGGATGCCACAACCCAGCTCAGCTATGCCCAGCTGCTGCAACGTGCACGCTGCATCGGTGCACAGTTGACCGCGCGCGGAGTGCGCCGCGGTGACCACGTGGGCTTGATGGTGGAGCGCAGCGTGGATCTGCTTGCGGCAATCCTAGGCATCTGGAGCGCTGGGGCTGCTTACGTGCCGCTTGACCCGACTTTTCCACGCGAACGGCTCAGCGATATTGCGCAAGATGCTCAACTGGCTGCCCTGGTCACTCAGGCGCAGTGGGAGGACCTATGGCCCGCCACGTCGGTGCGCTTGTTGCTTGATGCGCCGTCTGCGTCGCCTGCGTCATCAACCCTCACGCTTGCAGAAGATGGGGAATGGGCACGGTCCGGAGCGCTGCCCGAGACAGAGATCGCTCCAGGCGAAGTGGCCTATCTGATCTACACCTCGGGCTCTACGGGCAAGCCTAAGGGCGTACGTATTGGTCATGCATCGGTAGCAAATTTTTTACAGTCCATGCGAGCGCAACGCTGGTGTGGCCGCGTGCTGGATGAACACACCCGTTGGCTGGCCATCACCACGCCCGCGTTCGATATCTCGGTATTGGAATTGCTCCTGCCCTTGCTGGTGGGCGGCACGGTCGTGGTGTGCGCACGCGATGTGTTGACCGACGGCGTCAAGCTGGCGCGTTGCCTGCAAACACAAGACATCAACATGATGCAGGCCACACCTGCCACTTGGAAAATGTTGCTCGATGCCGATTGGCCGGGCATTTCTCACATGGGCGCGCTCTGTGGCGGTGAGCCCTTGCCGCGTGGCCTCGCCACCGCATTGCAAGCGCGTACGGCGGCGTTGTGGAACATGTATGGGCCGACTGAAACCACCGTGTGGTCTACGGCGGTGCGCATTGCCGGTGACGAACCCATCCACCTTGGCCCGCCCATCGCTAACACTCAGCTGCATGTGCTCGATGAACGCCAGCAACCTGTACCTCCCGGGGTACTGGGTGAGTTGTGGATTGGGGGTGCGGGATTGGCCCTCGACTACTGGCAGCGCCCCGAGCTCACTGCCGAGCGTTTTTGTACTTTGCGCAATTCGACGGGTGATCTGACCGAGCGGCTTTATCGCACGGGTGATCGCGTGCGTTTTAGCGCGCAAGGGCGACTTGAACATCACGGCCGCCTCGATTTTCAAGTGAAGTTGCGCGGGTTTCGCATCGAATTGGGAGAGATTGAAGCGGTCTTGCGGTCTCAACCCGGAGTGCGTGATGCAGTAGTGATCGTGCGCGAGGATCAACCGCAAGATCCTCGCTTAGTGGCCTACGTGGTGACCGACCCCGATCAGGCCACACCTGACATCGCATCGCTACGCACGCAACTACAAACTGTGTTGCCTGCGTACATGCTGCCCTCGGCCTGGGTCTGGATGGCGGCGCTGCCGCAGACGCCGAATAAAAAAATCGATCGCAAGGCCTTGCCCGCACCGCAACCCGTGCTGCGTGATCGTGCACTCGCGCCTGCCCGCGACGCCCTGGAGATTCAACTCGTGGCCCTTTTTGAGCGTCTGCTCAATGTGGCTCCCATTGGCATTGAGGACAATTTCTTTGACCTGGGTGGGCACTCATTGCTGGCCGTTCAACTGACGAGTGAGATCCGGCGCCTCTTTGATACTGAACTTCCAGTGGCTGATTTGCTGACCCACGGAAGTGTGGCGGCCCTGGCGCAACGCGTGCGAGAAGGCACTTCAGGAAGTGCGCCCCCGTTGGTCGTGACCTTGCAACCGGGCAAGGCCATGGCACCCGATGCACCAGCGCTTCGTCCTTTGTGGCTGTTTCACCCGATTGGCGGCAACGTGTTTTGCTACGTCGAGCTCGTGCGTCAGCTCGACAAGCGCCGCAGTGTGCGGGCGGTGCAAGCACCGGGCCTAGACCGCGAAGGCGAGGCCGAAGTCACAGTGGAGGCCATGGCGCGCCGTTACATCGACGCATTGCGCGAGCATCAACCCGAAGGCCCCTACCTCTTGGGCGGATGGTGTTTTGGTGGCGTGATTGCCTTTGAGATCGCGCGCCAGCTGCGTGAGCAAGGCTGTGTTGTGGAAGCGGTCATCGCCATTGACACGCGCGCACCCGTGCCGGCCAATGTGCCTAGCGATGGCGACGATGCCACCTTGCTGTCTTGGTTTGCGCGTGACTTGGCGGTGCCGTACGGCAAGGTGTTAACGCTCGAGCCCGAGCGGTTGCGTGCATTGCCCGCGGAATCCATGTTTGATGCCGTGCTCGAGGCCGCACATCGCATCGGCGTACTGCCTGCGGATGCGGACCGCGCTCAACTGGCGCGTTACTTCGAGGTGTACATCGCCAATGCCATGGCCTTGCAGATGTATTTCCCGCAGCCCGAAGAGATACCCGTATTGCTTGTGCGCGCCCAAGACGAGCCCCAGAGTTGGGGGCCAGCGTTAGGTTGGGATGGCTTGGTGCCCACTCATCTGACGCAAGTTGATCTGCCCGGAGACCACAACTCCATTGTTTACGCACCGCAAGTGAGCGCTGTGGCGGCCCAGATTGATCAACTTTTTTCTGGCGAGATCTCGGGGTCTGTGAACCGCCTTTCCTTTCCTGAAACTCCACAAGGACAGCCCGCATGATTGAAGCGACTTACACCTTTGAGTTGCCTTTGCCGCCTGCCACGGTCTTTGGTTTTATCGCCGACCCGCGTCATGACTCGCAGTGGCAAAGCTCGTGCGCAGGCGTAGAACTATTGAGCCCGGCGCCCACGATCGGTTCTCGTTATCGCATTGCGTTTAATTTTCTCAGCCGCAAGATGAATTTTTTGGCCCAGATCATTGAAAGCGAGGCCCCCAGCCGCTATGCGTTTCAAGTGATTGAAGGGCCATTCACATACAGCGGGTCTTATGTGTTGACACCGCAGGGCACGTCCACGTGTATTCAATGGAATTTTCGTGCTGAGCCCGGTCGTTTTTTCGGCGTGATTCCTGCCGGGTTATTGCGCAAAGTATTGGTGGCGCAAGTGGAGCGCGATGTCAAAACCATGCGCAAGGTGCTCCTGAGCCATGCCGGAATGTCTGAAGGCGAACCCCCCCGCTTGATATCTGCCTGAGGATTTTTTGCGGATCCATTTTTTTAATCTCACTTTGTAGGATTTCTCAATGACTGTGTACACCCAATGGCTGCTGCGGCAGCGCGTGTGGATCATTGCCGCCACCTTGATAGTTACCGCAGTGCTAGGCGCATTTGCCAGCCGCCTCAAAGTGGTGATCGACCCGGCCACCCTGGCGCCGCAAAGCCATCCCTACATCAAGGCGACGAACCATGTGGATCAGGTGTTTGGTTCCAAATACCTCATGTTGATTGGCGTCAGCGCGCGCGAGGGCGATGTTTTTCAACCCGCAGTGCTGGAACGCGTCACGCGCATCACTCGTGCGTTGGAGCAAACCCCCGGCGTGGTCAAGTCCACGCTGATGAGTCTGGCGGCCCCTCAGGCCAAGGCGATTGGCGGCAGCGCAGAAGGATTTGAAGCGCGCCCCTTGCTCGAACACATGCCGGTGAGCAAGGCGGATAAAGAAGCGCTCAAGGCCGCATTGCGCGCCAACCCGGTGTATCTCGATACCGTGGTGTCGAGCGATTTCACCACCGCCGCCATCTTGGTTGAGCTCAAGGAACGCTCGGATGGCTTTCAGAAAATGGTTGAGCCTGTGCTCCAAATCGTTGCGGCTGAACAAGCGGCCGACGTGTCGATTACCTTAGGTGGTAATCCGGTGTACCTGGATCAGACCGAAAAATTTTCTCAACGCATCGAGTGGTTGTTTCCGATTGCCTTATTGGTCATTGGGCTGCTTCACTATGAGGCGTTTCGCACCAAGCAGGGATTGATCTTGCCGTTGGTCACTGCCCTGATGGCAGTGGTGTGGGGCATGGGGCTAATGGGCGTGCTGCATCAGCCGCTCGATATTTTCAACTCGCCCACGCCCATCCTGATCCTGGCGGTGGCGGCCGGTCACGCCGTGCAATTGCTCAAGCGTTACTACGAAGAATTTGAGCGTTTACGTGCCACCGGCATGGAGCCCATGGCCGCTAACCGTCAGGCTGTGGTGGAGTCACTCTGCGCGGTGGGGCCTGTGATGATGATCGCGGGAGGCGTGGCGGCCTTGGGTTTTTTCTCCCTCATGGTGTTTGATATCGCCACCATTCGTACTTTTGGTTTGTTCACTGGCGCGGGCATCTTGAGCGCCGTGTTTCTGGAGCTCACGTTTATTCCAGCGGTGCGCTCCCTCTTGCGCCCACCATCCGACCAAGTTCACGGCCAGCGTGAACGCCAACGTCAACGAATTTGGCAGCGCATTCCAGAGTGGGTGGCCAACCAAGTGATTCCGGTGGCGCGGCGTCGTCGTTTGATGCTGGGCTTAGTGCTCCTTGCGCTGCTATGCACCGGGGGGATGTCCCTGATCGTGGTGGACAACGCGAGCAAGAATTTCTTCTCCAGCAGCTTGCCCTTGCAGCGTGACGATGAATTTCTTAACCGCACGCTGGGGGGTACGAACAGCCTATACATCATGGTGGAAGGCGCCAGCGCCGATAGCATCAAATCACCCGCCGTGTTGCGCGCTATAGAGCAGACGCAACGTTTTGCCGAAGCGCAACCCTATGTCGGCAAGACCATCTCCATCGTCGATTACCTCAAGCGCATGAACCAAGCCATGCACGCCGACGCACCACAGGCCCATGCCTTGCCCGACTCGCGCGACCTGATTTCGCAATATCTGCTGTTGTATTCGATGTCCGGCAATCCCGATGATTTCAACGCTTATGTGGACTATGACTACAAAGCCGCCAAGATCACGGTCCTACTGAAAACAGGCAGCAATGCCTACATCAAGACCTTGGTGGACAAATTGCAGGCGCACGTGGCGCAAACCTTTGGCCCCGAGGTGAAGGTGAGTTTCGGCGGTGACGTGGCACAAACCATCGCGCTCACTGACACCATGGTGGAGGGAAAAATCATGAACATTGTGCAAATTGCACTGGCCGTGTTTGTGGTGTCTGCCCTAGCTTTTCGGTCCGTGTTGGCCGGTGTACTGGTGCTGATGCCTTTGGCACTGGCCGTATTGGCTGTCTTTGGCGTCATGGGCGCATTGCATATTCCTTTGAATATTCCTAATGCGCTGATTTCTGCGATGGCGGTAGGCATTGGGGCCGACTACGCCATTTATCTTTTGCACCGCATGCGCGAGCAAGTGCGTAGTGGCCAGAGCGCTGAAATGGCTGTGCGCAACACGCTGGCCACCGCAGGGCAGGCCACTTTGTTTGTTGCGACGGCTGTGGCAGGCGGCTACGGTGTGTTGGCGCTATCACTGGGCTACAACGTGCATCTGTGGTTAGCGTTGTTTATTGCTCTGGCCATGGTCGTCAGTGCATGGGCCTCACTCACTTTGCTGCCCAGCCTAGTGCTTTCCTTGCGGCCACAGTTCATTTTTGGCCGCAGCGCACCACGCGCAGATGCAGCCCTTGTCCAAGCCGTGATGCTGGGCCTGGTATGCACGGCGCTGCTGGGAAGTCTGGCGGTCTCGCCCTCGCCCGCATATGCGCAGGCAATGCAAGCTGCCACCGAACCGGCGCGCGAAATCATGGACAAGAACTTCGCTGCCACGCGCGTGCGTGATTCCATTGCAAACGCCACCTTCACGCTCACCCACCGTGAGGGCGCGGCGCGCGTGCGTCAGACGCAGGGTTGGACCAAATTACGCGCTAATGGCCGCGACAACATGCGGCTGGTGCGCTTCACCGGGCCGGCGGATATCAAAGGCACCGCCACGCTCATGCTGGAGAACAGCGGCGCCGAAGATGACCTCTGGGTATATCTGCCCGCGTTGGGCAAGGTGCGGCGCCTGTCAGCCTCGAACAAGAAAGAAGGTTTCGTCGGCACGGACTTCAGCTACGGCGACATCATCGGTCACCGCCCCGAAGATTGGACGCACCGCGTGCTGCGCGAAGAAGCCGTCGATGGTCAGCCGTGCCATGTGGTCGAATCGTTGCCACTGAACGACACCGTGCGCCAGAACTCGGGTTACGGCAAGCGTGTGAACTGGGTGCGCAAGGACAACTTCGTCGCCATCCGCGGCGAGTTGTTTGATGTCAGTGGCGCGCTCGCCAAGCGCCTGTCGGCGAGCGACATCCGTAGCGTGAGTGGCAGCGGCGCGCAAACGCGCTGGCAGCCGATGGTGTCGGTGGCGGAAAACCTGGCCACCGGGCATCGCACCGAAATCCGCTTTGAAAGCTTCAAGGCGGATCAGAACGTGGCCGAGAGCCTCTTCACCGCACGCGAACTGGACCGCTAATGAAGTTCTTGCATGGGTTGCTGGCGGCGGGACTATCCATGACCTTTGGCATGGCTCAGGCGCAGAGTGAAAGCGTGGCGGGCGTTGAGCGCGTGCCGGCCGCCGCGCAAGAAAATTCCTCTTTGAGTTGGAGTCCGCGCGCCTCTGTGCGTACCGATGTGTGGAGCAGTTCGCGCTCGCTCGATGACCAGCACGATTTTTTCGCCGCTGCGCTTTGGGCCGACGGCAAGGTGCGTAGCGACTGGGGCACATGGGTCTGGAACGGCTGGGTGCGCGCTCAGTCACCAGGGCTCAACAGCCAGCGCGAGCGCGTGCGTGAGTTGTATTGGCGTCAAGCTTTCGGGCCGGTCGATGTGCGTGCCGGCCGTCTCATGCCAGCGTGGGGTCGCGCCGATGGCTTGAACCCGACCGACAACGTATCGGCGCGCGACTACACCTTGCTGGCGCCGGAAGACGCAGACTTGCGCGCCGGGCGCAATGGCGCGCAGATCGATTTCGCCTTGCCGCACGCGGCCGGCCAGTCGAGTGCGCTCAGTGTGTATTGGCTTGCGCAAGGCGACAGCCACCGCATTCCGCTCACACGGATTGAAGGCGTGACCTATCGCATTCAAGCGCCGCCCACGCGTGACTCATGGGCCCTGAAATGGGACTACAGCCGCGAGGGCATGGATGGTTCGCTCTCGTACTACGACGGCACCGATCTCATGCCTGATCTGAGCTTGGCGGCGTTGAGTTTCAGCGGCATCGACATCGCCTTGCGCAATGCGCGCGTCACCGTGTGGGGCGCGGACTTGAGCGTGCAGCGTGGCGCCATCGTGTGGCGCGCCGAGGCCGCCCATGCACGGCCGCGCGTGGAAGAAGGCGTGGGTGAATTCGCGCACAAACGGCCCGCCTTCACCGTGGTGGGCGGACCCGAGTGGAGCGGTGGCGGCTGGACCGTGGGCACGCAAGCCGTGTGGCAATGGGTACGCGGCTTTCGTAGTCCAAATGGCATCGTGAACCCAATCGCGCGCGATGTGGCGTGGCGCCAGGCCGCCACGGCAAATCAAGTGGCGGCCCAGCAAGGCGGTGTGACCGTGCGATTGGCGCGGCGCGCCTTGAACGACAACTTGCTGCTTGAGACCACGCTGTTCGCGCTGTGGCCGGTGCAAGAAGCGAATAGCCACTCATCCTCGGGCGTGTGGCGCAGCAAGATGGACTACGCACTTGACGATCACTGGAATCTGCAGTTTGGTCACGAACGCCTCTTTGGTCCGCCGTATAGCCAAACCGGTCAACTCATCAAGAATCGACTTGCCTATGTGCAGCTGCGCCGTAGTTTCTGATGAGGTCCAGGTGTATTGGTGGTCCACGGCCGAAGTCCGCCCCGAGGACCAAGCCGTGCTCAGCAGCGCTGAACGCAGTCGTGCCGCGCGTTTCATCGTGCCCGGCGCAGCAGGCCGCTATATCGCCGCGCGGGCGGGTGTGCGCCGCCACTTGGCGCGCTACCTCGGCGTGCGCGCGCGCGACGTGCAGTTTGCGGAAGCCAGCGGTGGCAAACCCTATCTGCCTGATGCGCCCGACTTTCATTTCAACCTGAGCCACAGCGGCCCTTGGGCAGTGCTCGCTTGCAGCCATGAGCATGCGCTGGGTGTGGACGTCGAAGGGCTGGTCGATGCACGCCGCATCAGCGTCTCGCTGCAACACCAGAGCCTGTGTGCCGAAGAGCGCGCTCAGTTACAGCATCTGCCACGGGATCAGCACAGCGCGCGTTTTACGCGTTGGTGGACCGCAAAGGAATCGATCATGAAATTGTGCGGCCTGGGTTTGCAACTGCCGCCCACCGCGATTGAGATCGTGCTGCAAGACGAGCGCCTGCATGCGCGGGTAGCGTCTTCCTGGCGCCGCGCTTTGCCCGCGCGGCACACGCTGTGGACCTTAGATGCACCGGACGGCTATGTCGCTACCTTGGCGGTGGCCTCGGCGAAATGTGTGGTGCGACAAGGGCGGCCGAGCAAGGAGAGCCTTTGCGTGACCACAGGCCTAGCCGTGCAAGGGGTTCCGGCTGCGGTGAGTACAGAAGCCTATGCGAGCGCATAACAAGAATTTGACGCAGAGCTCACTACCCTTGATCCAGCAGTTGAACGCACGGTGTAGAGCAACTTGTCGCCTGGGAGTACGCACTGCTTGCCTTGAGTGTTTTTAGGCTAACAAGCCATGCCGGGGTATCAAACAACGCAGCGCTCGAGTTGCCTCACCAGCACGCCCTTGGGGGCCCCCGCTGCTTCGGTCCTACTCCGGCATGACCACGCCCGACTGCATCTGTCCGCCCGGGGGTGACTCATGTGTCGGCGAAACTAGTGCCTGCGGCCTGGGTTGCGGCTGGGATGGCGCAGGCACAGGTGCCGCGCTGCGTGCAGCCCCGGCTCCCGAGCCGTTCACGGTCAGCGTGTTGCCCTGACGTTGAAACGCCGGAGCAGCCGTGGGTGGCGTGTGGGTGGATAGCGGCATGCTGGCGGCGCGGCTAGGCGCACGCAACTCCTGGCGCGCGCCTGAGCGCTCCAGAGTGACGCCATCGGGGCGCACCTCAAGCAAGACGGTGCCCGCGGAAATTTCCTGCCCCAGCACATAGGCTCGGGGGGGCTTGCCATCCACAGAAAGAATGGCGGATGAATCCTTGCCCGCAGCAAAGAGCCCCGCCACCTGAATATTGGATATGGCAGCTGCAACCATTTGAATTAGCCCGAACATGCGCGCGGCGGCGACAGGGTCAGGCTCACGCGGAGGTGGCGCGGCCAGGGGAGGTGGCGCGGCGATGGGTTGCGGCGTCATGATGCGTACGGCCCAGTACGCGCCTATGGCCGCAATCAGTGCAAACAACACCAAATGAAGCAAAGCAGTGGTGTACTTGTTCATCGAGGCACTCGCGGGTTGATGAATTCGGATTTGAGCCTAAACGGCAATGTCTTGGCGAAAGCGTTGATATTATGGCGCGCGCCTGGATCCGGCATGCAGAAATCGTTGGACTTTCAACCGTTTCCACGTGTTTTTTCGTGTGTTGTCTGAATTGCGAATGCGGCAGTCTGCGCTTCTTTGTGTGCAGGGGCCGCGCTCTTTGCCAATTCGTCCCGCCTGTTCACAACCTGGGGAGTATCAACAATGACTGCAACTGTGCGCACTGCGCCTGCACCGACTCGTGCACGCGGATTTACGCTGATCGAGATCATGGTGGTGATCACGATTCTGGGCATTTTGGCGGCCCTGATCGTGCCGCGCGTGGTGGGCCGCACCGATGATGCGCGCATCACCGCAGCAAAAACCGATATCAGCGCCGTCTTGCAAGCGCTCAAGGTCTACCGCCTGGATAACGGCCGCTACCCGACCACTGAGCAGGGGCTGCGTGCGCTGTTGGAAAAACCCAGCATCGAACCCATCCCCAACAACTGGAAATCGGGCGGCTATCTGGAGCGTTCCTCTGTGCCCAAGGATCCCTGGGGCAAGGAGTATCAGTACCTGAGCCCAGGGTTGCGCGGCGAAATCGATGTATTCAGTTTCGGGCGCGACAATCAGTCAGGCGGCGAGGGCCCGGATGCCGAAGTGGGTTCGTGGCAGCTCTAAGCCTTGCGCCTTCCCGCACCACTGCGGGCTTCACACTACTGGAACTTCTGGTGGTCATGGTGCTGTTTGGCCTGCTGATTTCATTGGTGTCGGTCAGCGTTGCGCCTGATCCGCGGCAGGATCTAACGCGCGAGGCACAGCGCATAGGGCAGCTGATGTCGATTGCTGCAGACGAGTCGCGCATACGTCAGCAACCCATCGTTTGGGAGGCCGATCTGGCCGGTTACCGTTTTGTGTCGCAAGTGGGCGATGAGCGCCAGCTCATCGTGGGCGATGACATGCTGCGCGAGCGCAACTGGAGCCGCCCACTCACACGCATTGCGGTGTTTGACCCTGGCGTGATTACGGCGCCGTCACAAATTTTGTTGTCGCAGGGTGCGCCGGCGGTGCGCCGACAGGTTGCGCGCGAATGGGTGCAGCCACGCTGGCGACTCGAAATGCAAAACGACATCGCCAAGGTCGAAATCGACTTTGACGAGAATGGACGAGGCACTCTTGCTGCTCAGTAAACGCCGTATCGGCTGCACGCCCCGTCCGACATCGCGGGGTTTCACGCTGCTCGAAGTCTTGGTGGCGCTGGTGATTATTGGCGTGTCGCTGGCCGCGGCCATGCGCGGGGCGCTGTCTCTTACCGGCACGGCAGAACAAACACGCAACAAACAGCTGGCCACACTGGCGGCAGAGAATCGCCTGCTCGAGTTGCGCCTGGGGCGCACGAGTCTGGAGTTGGGCGAGTCGACACTGGACTGTGACATCGGGGGCCTGCCCCTGAGCTGCCAGCAAATCATCAAACCCACGCCTAACCCGTTCTTTCGTCGCGTGGAGCTGCATGTGAAGCGCCCCGCCACGGACGGGCAAGGCTTTGCCTCTGAGCAAAATCAGCTGGCCGAAATGATGACGGTATTGCCGACCAACCAATGAAGCCCCTCAACCGCCCCGGTGCTGCCACCCGGCGTGGATTCACGCTGCTCGAACTATTGGTGGCCATTACGGTGCTGTCCATTGTGTCCATCATTGCGTGGCGCGGCCTCGATTCACTGGTCAACACCCGTGCGCGCCTGAATCCCGAGGGCGAAGAAGTCCGCGCCCTGCTGACGGTGTTTGGCCAGGTCGAACGTGACCTGGCACACATTGCGATCCCATCGCTGTTTGCACTGAGCGGACCCGCGGTGCGCCTGTCGATCGAATCCGATGGGCAGGCACTGGAGCTCACGCGCATGGCGCCCACCCGCGAGGGCGACGCCACCGCATTGCAAACCGTGATTTACCGCGTCGCCGACGGCGCACTGTGGCGTCAGTCCACCCCGCCGTCCAAAACGTTTGGCTCGGCCGATGCAGACAAACTCTCCAACGTAAAAATGTTGGGCGACGTCAAAGCACTGCGGATCCGCTTGTGGCGCGACCGCCAGGGCTGGAGTGACCCAGCCACGGCAGATACGTCCAGCGCCACTGACGCACTGACCCTGCCGCCCGGGCTGGAATTCACCATTGAACGCAACAACGGCAAGGTCTATCGCCGCGTGGTGCTGGTGGGATGAACGCGATGCGCCCTATCCCCCGCACCCCGCAAAGCGGCGTGGCCGTCCTCATGGCCTTGTTTGTGTCGGCCTTGGCGACCTTGATTGTCACGGGGCTCTTCTGGAGCCAATTTGTGCTGTTGCGCACGATTGAAAATCAGCAGCTCGTCGCGCAAAGCCGGCTGCTGCTGCGTGGCGCACTGGACTGGGCCCGGGCCATCTTGCGTGAGGATGCGCGCACCACGGCATTCGATTCCTGTGACGAACCCTGGGCCCAGAAACTTCAGGAGACACGACTCGATCAGCTGGGTGAAACCTCGGCCCTAGCCTCTCAGGCCTCGATGTCGGGTGACGTCGAAGATGCGCAGTCGCGCTTTAACCTGCGCGCGCTGGTGTTTGAAGGCAAACCCTATGAGCCCGAAGTCGAAGCGCTCAAACGCCTGGCGCAGGCGCTGGACTTGCCCCCGCAGACCGCGGATCTGATTGCCGCACGCGTGGTGCAGTCCATCGGCCACCTGGACGCCCCAAGCAGCGACAACCCGGCCCCCGCGAGCGCACCGGCTGCGCGCCCCATCCCGCTGGTGCTGCCCAGCGACGTGGCGGGCATTGCCGGCATCCCGCCCGAAGCTGCACAAAAACTGGCCGACTACCTGGTGGTGTTTGACGAGCCACGCGTGCCCATCAACATCAACACGGCTTCGGCCGAGGTGTTGTATGCGCGTGTACCGAACATGTCCATTTCAGAGGCCAAAAAACTGGTGGGTGAGCGCAAGCGCATTGGGCGCTTTCGCGACGTGGCGGACTTTCGCAACCGTATCGGCGCCAAAGGGGCCGATGTCACCGACGAGCAGATCTCCACCTCATCGCGTTACTTTTTTGTGCGTGGACGCATCCGGCTGGATCGCGCCGACACCCGCATGGAGGCTATGGTCAAACGCGGCCCAGCCAGCACCTCGGCACCCATTGTGGTGCTGTGGCAGCGAGAATGCGAAACCTGTCGCAACCCCAGTCAATGCAATGTTTCTTGAGCACCCCCCTTCCTTGAGCTCCCCCTATGGCTGAACGCTCCGCGCAACGTTTGTTGGTTTTTTTGCCGCCCCACCGCGCGATCTCTGGGTCAAGCGCGCGCACCACACTGTCGTCTTCCACGCTAGTGCACTACGTTGCTGTAGGCGCGGGCACCGACGCACAGAGCGGGCAGACCCCTATCGCGCTGCTGCCCAAGGCCAACTCGGTGGACCTCGTGTTTGATACCGCCGACGTTTTCGTCACTGCGGTTGAAACCCCCAAGATGTCTGACGCAAAACTGCGCCAGGCCCTACCCAATCTGCTCGAAGACCGATTGCTGGCCGAGGTCCAGGACTGCCACATTGCATTTGTGCCCAGTAACGCTCGGCCTGGCAGCACCACTGTCGCGCCAGCACCCCGCCTGCCCGTGGCGGTGATTGATCGTGGTTTGCTCACCCGTGCACTCGATGTGATGGCCGACGCCGGCTATCGCACGCGTGCTGCGTTCAGCGCCATTTACACCGTACCCGCGCCGGCCGCGGATCAGTTGTGCGTACGCGTGCAAAACGGTCAGGACGTGGCTCGCTCAGGCAAGCACGAAGGCTTTTCGTTTGAGTTTGACGGCAAGAATCCACCGGCCGCACTGCTGCTGGCCGTTCGGCAACTGGGCGTGAAAAAAATTCTTGCCTTCGGGACCGATGCCGGCAACCTGGCCCGCTTTGCCACGGCTTTAGGCGTGGCCATCGAGGTGGCCGGTCGCGAGCTCGATGTTTCCGCCAGTGACGAGGCAGTCAACCTGCTGCAGGGCGCATTTGCCTCTGCGGGTGCGTTCAGCGGTTTGTCGCTGCCACGTCTGAGCCGCGGCGCCTTGCGCCTGCCCCTCATTTACGCCGCCACAGGCGCAGCGGTGTACGTGCTGGGCATGAACATCTACTGGCTCAAGCTGCGGAACGAAGATGTATCCATCCGCACCGGCATGGAAACCGCCTATCGCAGCGCCTTTCCTGAGGCCACCACGGTGGTTGATCCGGTACTTCAGACCCGGCGCAACATGGGCTCGCTGCGAGCGCGCGTGGGCATGGCCTCGGCCGATGATTTTTCTGTGCTCAATGCACAGGCCGTGCAACTGCTCACCATGGTGCCGGTGGGCTCCGTGGCGGGGGTGGAATATCGGGACGGCGCGCTGCGCGTGAAGTTCAAACCTGGCGTTAGTTCCGACCCCGGCCTGCAAAACACGTTGCGCGCCCAGGCCATCCAGCAGGGGGTCGATCTGAAATTTGAGCCCGATGGTTCGGGCCGCCTCACGCCGACAGGGGGCTGAGATGGACGCGTTCAAAGCGTTTTGGCAAGAGCGTGCGCCCCGCGAAAAAATGGTATTGGTGCTGTTGGCGTTGGTGGTGGCGCTAGCGCTGGTCGTGTTGATCCTGGTCGAGCCCGCAGCCACAGGCATCAGCAAACTGGAGCGCGCGCTGCCGCAAACGCGCGCCCAGGCGGCGCAGCTCGATGCCTTGCTCTCGGAGGTCAAGTCACTCAAGGCGCGGGCCCAGGTAGCCACCGTGTCCGCCCAGGAAGCGCGCGGCGCCATTGAAAAGTCTCTGGCGGCTGCCGGCCTGAAGGCCGCACGTATCGTGCCCCTGTCCGATGGCGACATTCAGTTGACCTTCGCCAACGTCCCCTACGCCAGCTGGGCGGTGTGGCTGTCGGCCACCGAACGTGAACTGGGTGCACGCACCACCAGCGTGGTGGCCAATGGCAATGCCACACCGGGCAATGTCGATGTGGAACTGGCTCTGCGGCTGGCCCGCAGATAAGGGGCGACATGAAACGCATTGCACTTGCCTTACTTGCCCTGGTCGTCATCGTGCTGACCGTTGCCGTGCTGGCCCCAGCGCAGTGGCTGGCCAGCGGTGTGTACAGCGCCACACAGGGCCGGGTCGCACTGGCTGAAGTGACGGGCACCTTGTGGAATGGCGAGGCCACGCTGGTCCTGGCCTCTGGCACCGATCCCCAGGCCGCCCGGGCCAGCCTGCCCGAACGCCTGTCATGGCGTCTGTCACCGTGGGCGCTGATGACGGGCACGGTAGACGTCACCTTCAGCCATCCCTCAGCGCTGGCTCAGCCGCTGCACGTGCGTGCCAACTTCAACGGCCAAGTGCGGGCCGACAGCACCACGGTGCGAATGCCCGCCATCTTGCTGGCGGGCCTGGGCGCGCCGTGGAACACGTTGCGCCCAGGCGGCGTTATTTCAGTGAGTTGGGATCGCCTGAGCGTGGCCCCGCAGCGCTTTGAAGGGAACATCGTGGCCGAGTGGCAATTCGCGTCCAGTGCAATGACGCCGGTATCGCCATTCGGTCACTACCGCCTACAGACTCAGGGCACATTCCCCGGAACTCAACTGAACTTGACGACCATTTCGGGGCCATTGGAGCTCCAAGGCGTAGGCACAATCGCAGAGGGTGGGCGCTTACGCTTTCAAGGTCGTGCACAACCTCTTGCAGGTACAGACGAGGCGGTCAAGATGCAATTGACCGGGTTGTTATCGCTGCTGGGCCGTCGTGACGGTGAAGCCGCAATCCTGAATATCGGGAACTGAGATGAGTAGATCGCACCAACAAAATAGCTTCAAGAATGCAGAGCCCATGACCTCATCGCGCTCACCGTCCTTGTTGCCGCGCACGTGGATGCGCCCTGTCGCTTTGGCGGTCACGCTTGCACTGGCATTGCCCGTGGCACCCATGGCCCAAGGCCCCCAAGTCACAACGCCTGCCGCAAAAACCAAGAATGCCGAGGACGAAGCGGTGTGGCTGAACATGCCCAACACCGATCTGGAAGCCGTGGTGCGTGCCATCGGGCAGTTCACGGGCCGTTCGTTCGTGGTCGACCCACGCGTCAAAGGCAGCCTGACCCTAGTGACCGAGCGCGCCGTCAACAAACAGCAGGCCTATGAGCTGTTGCTCTCGGCCCTGCGCCTGCAGGGTTTCACCGTGGTGGAAGCAGGCAGCGTGGCGCGCATTCTTCCCGAGGCCGACGCCAAGCTGCAGGGCAGCCGCGTGATCGCGCCGCCCTCACACCCGCCGCGGGGCGACCAGATCGTCACGCAGGTGTTTCGCCTGCAGTACGAGAGCGCCACCAACCTGGTGCCCATCCTGCGGCCGTTGATTCCGCCCAACAACACCATCTCGGCCTACCCAGCCAACAACTCACTGGTGATTACCGATTACGCCGATAACCTGCGGCGCTTGCAGGATCTCATCACCGTGATCGACACGCCGCTGGGCGCTGAACCCGAAATCATCACCCTCAAACATGGTTTGGCCGCCGAAATCGGCGCCATCGCCAACAAAGTGCTCGACGAGAGCGCGCGCGCCGCCGGGCAGGCCACCGATGCGGGCCAGCGCGTGCAGGTGCTCAGTGAATCGCGCACCAACACCCTCATCTTGCGGGCCACCAGCCCGGCACGCCTGCATCTGGCCAAGAAGCTCATCGAACAACTCGATCAACCCAGCACCACCCCCGGCAACATCAACGTGGTGTATCTGCGCAATGCTGAGGCCACCAAACTTGCGCCGCTCCTGCGCGCCATCGTGGCGGGCGATCCTTCCTTTGTTCCCGCTGGCGGCGGCAGCGGCCTGTCTGGGGGCAGCGCGCCGGGTCAGCCTTCCACCTCTCAACCCACGCAGGCCGTTAGCACGGGGTCAGGCGGCGGCGGTGGAGGCGCGTTAGGCGGAATGATTCAGGCCGACGCCACCACCAACTCGCTCATCATCACCGCACCGCCCCCGCTGTACCGCAGCCTGCGCACCACCATCGAAAAGCTCGATGTACGCCGCGCACAGGTAGTGATCGAAACCCTGATCGTGGAGGTTTCCACGGACAAAGCGGCCGAGCTGGGTGTGCAGTTCCAGGCCCTGGGAGGGCTGCGCGAAAGCGAAAGCAACAACACCAGCGTCATCGGTGGCACCAACTTTGGTGGCGGCGGACAAAACATCCTGGGCGCCGCGCAAAACCTGGGCACCCTGGGCGCCGGCGTGAACGTGGGCGTGATCCGCGGCACGGTCACCATTCCGGGCATCGGCGAAGTCACCAACCTGGGATTTCTGGCGCGTGCGCTCGAATCCAACGCCAATGCCAACGTGCTCTCGCGCCCCAACATCCAGGTGCTGGATAACGAAGAAGCCAAGTTTTTGGTGGGTCAGAACGTACCTTTTGTGACGGGCTCCTTCACGCAAGGACAAGGCGGCGGCAGCACCAACCCATTTCAGACGTTTGAGCGACGCGACGTGGGTTTGCAGTTGCGGGTCAAACCTCAAGTGTCTGAAGGCGGCGTGGTCAAGCTGGCCATCTACGTTGAGATTTCTTCCGTACAACCAGGCAGCCTGGGCGGTCAGCTCATCACCAACAAGCGCAGTTTTGAATCCAGCGTCATTGTTGAAGACGGCAACTTCGTGGTGCTCTCGGGCCTGATCGAAGACAAGGGCAACGACGGCGTGAGCAAAGTGCCACTGCTGGGCGACATTCCCTTAATTGGCGCGTTGTTCCGCTACGAAAACCGCTCGCGCACCAAGACCAACACCATGGTCTTTCTCAAGCCCAGCGTGATCCGTGACGAACAGTCTTCATCCGCGCTGGCGGCTGACCGCTACGAGTACATCCGCAACCAACTGGCGACCACCGGACGCCGTGATTCGCTGATCTTCCGTGACTTCCAAAGCAGCGGGCTGCCACAACTGCCCCCGCCCAAAGAACGCCCGCCCGTCGCAGCAACGCCTGCGACCACGCCACCGGCAGATGCGACCGTATTGACCGGATCTCCGACTGCAGCGGCTGCACCCGGACCCGCTCCGACACCCACGCCAACTCCCATACCGACTCCCATACCAACCCCTGCGCCAGCGCCGACACCCGTACCCACACCCGTACCCACGCCTAAACCTGTACCCATACCCATACCCGTACCTGTACCTGCGCCAACGCCTACAGCAACCTTAGCTCCCGCATCGACCGCGCCCTGGCCTGTGCCCGAGGTTGCACCGATTGCTCTGGCCCCTGTTACGCCTGCGCCGCTACCGCCGCCTGCGCCGCTACCACCACCTCCTCCCCCGCCGTCGCCACCCGTACCTGTACCGCCACCGCCAGTACCCGCACCTGCACCGACGCAAGCCCCTGCCCTTGCGGCCGTTGTGGTTCAACCCACCACTGGAACCCAGTTGATCCAAGTGACGACCGTTCCCAACATCGCCAAAGGCCGCGAGTTACAGCGTGATTTGCGCGCCAGCGGTTTAGAGGCGTACTGGGAAAGCGTGCGCGCGCCGGACAAAAAGAAGGGCGACGTCGTGCGCGTACGTGTCTCGGTTGATCGCGCCACACAGAGCGTTTCTGATGTGGTGGCCGAGTTGAAGAAGCGCGGCTTTAGCCCCGTTCTGGTCAATCCCTGAGCCCGCGCGCCATGAGTTCTGCCCAACGCTTTGTGCCCTACGCGTTCGCGCGTGATAACGCGATCTTGCTCAAGCCCGTGGGCGAGCGCGAGGCCGAGGCCTGGATCACGCAGGCCACGCCCATGTCCGCGCTCAATGAAGTCATGCGGGTGTTTCCGGGCCGGGTGCGGCCTGTGGTGGTGGCCCAGGAAGTGCTGATGGAGGCCCTGTCCAAGGACTATGCCCAGGGCGAAGGCAGCGCTCAACAGGTCGTGGGCGACATCGAAGGCGAATTCGACATCACCCGCATGATGCAGGAGGTGCCCGACGTCGAAGATCTGCTCGAGACCGAGGACGACGCGCCCATCATCCGCATGATCAACGCGCTGCTCACGCAGGCCGCGCGCGATGGCGCCAGCGACATCCACATCGAAGCCTTTGAGAGTTATTCGATGGTGCGCTTTCGCGTGGACGGCACCTTGCGCGAGATCGTGCGCCCCAAGCGCGCGCTGCACGCCGCGCTGGTGAGCCGCATCAAGATCATGGCGGCCCTGGACATCGCCGAAAAACGTATGCCGCAGGACGGCCGCATCACCCTGCGTGTAGGTGGACGCCCGGTGGACGTGCGCGTGTCCACCCTGCCCACCGGTCACGGCGAGCGTGTGGTGTTGCGTCTGCTGGAAAAAGATCTCTCGCGCCTGAACCTGGAGGCCCTGGGCATGAGCGAGCGCACCTTGCGCAAGTTCGACGAACTCATCCATCTGCCCCACGGCATTTTGCTAGTCACCGGCCCCACGGGTGCGGGCAAATCGACCACGCTGTATG
>CAZZAD010000013.1:0-22678 GCA_964652055.1 uncultured Burkholderiaceae bacterium
CAAGGGGGCGAAGGTGGGAATTCGCAAAGCGCAGCTTTGCGCCACCGCAGCGACATGCGCTTGCAAGCGCATGGCTGCGCCACGGGTGGGGATGGGGTTGTACGGGAAGCTTTTCCTTCGCCACGTAACCCATCCCCACCCTAACCCTCCCCTTGAAGGGGAGGGAACTCAATATCAACCTCCCCTTGAAGGGGTGGGAACAAAGAAACACCCGCCTACTCAAGTTGGCCCTAACTACGCCGATAGTCGTTTTAGGACGTTCGCGCAGGTGCTACGCCAACCATGTTCAAGTACGCATTTATTTGTGGAGTTGCAGCCGAGTGGCTGCTGGGGCCCACTGCCGATTCGCCGGAGATGCTGGGCATGGCCTGGCTGCGCGCCCTCATGTACATGCTGCTGGCGTGGATGATTCTTGAAGGACTGCGCGCGGTGGGCAAATACGTCACCACCTTTGATGACAACGTTTGAACAAACGCGGTGTTGCGGACTACCCGGTCTCACCCAACAGCGCCTGCGCAAACTCATCGGCCACAAAGGGCTGCAAGTCATCCACCTGCTCACCCACACCAATAAAAAGTATCGGCAGCGGCTGACCTGAGCGCATCCGTTCTGCCGCAATGGCCAGCAGCACGCCGCCTTTGGCGGTGCCATCGAGCTTGGTCACGATAAGCCCCGTCAGCCCCACCGCCGCATCAAACGCCTTGACCTGTGCCAGCGCGTTTTGCCCCGTGGTGCCATCGAGCACCAGCAGCACTTCGTGCGGTGCGCCCGGCATGCTCTTGCCCAGAGCGCGGTGCACGCGTTTGAGTTCTTCCATCAAATGCAACTGCGTGGGCAAACGCCCCGCGGTATCGGCAATGAGTACATGCTGGCCGCGCGCCTGCGCGGCCTTCACCGCGTCGAACACCACTGCCGCGGGGTCGCCGCTCGATTGCGCAATCACCTCCACGCCATTGCGGCTGCCCCACACCGCCAGCTGCTCGCGCGCGGCCGCGCGAAAGGTGTCACCCGCTGCCAGCAACACCGAGCGGCCCTGCGCGGCAAACCAGTGCGCCAGCTTGCCGATCGAGGTGGTCTTGCCCGCACCATTCACGCCCGCCACCATCACCACCAACGGCCGTGCACGGGCCGTGTCGAGCACGCGCTCGCAGGGCTTGAGCAGCACGACCATTTCTTCACGCAACGCGGAGCGCACCTCGATGGGCGTCTTCAAACCTTCGAGCTTGATGCGCGTGCGCAGCCGCTCCAACAACTGCGTCGTAGTGGCCACGCCCACATCGGCGCCCAGCAGCGCCGCTTCCAGTGCATCGAACAGCGCGTCATCAATCACGCCGCCCGAGAACAGGCCCACGATGTTCACGCGGGTGCGCGACAGACCTTGTTTGAGACGGGAAAGCCAGGAAGTTGCCATGCATCACACTCTGAAAAAATTGGACTGCAGTCTACGTTGCGACAATGTCGTTATGAGAAAACCATCCACAGCCCCTCACCGCATCCGCATCATTGGCGGACAGTGGAAACGCACGCCCATCCCCGTGCCCGATGCCCCGGGCCTGCGACCCACACCCGACCGCGTGCGCGAGACTGTTTTCAACTGGATCACTCATCTGCGCCCCGATTTTTCAACGCTGCGTGGGCTCGATCTTTATGCCGGCACCGGCGCCATGGGTTTTGAGCTGGCCTCACGCGGCGCCGCGCGCGCCGTGCTGGTGGAGCGCGCACCGGCCTTGGTGACGCAGATGCGCGCCTTGCAACAAAAACTGGGCGCAACGCAGATCGAAGTCCTGGCGGGCGACGCGCTCGCCACAGCGCAGCGCCTGCCCGCGGCATCCTTTGACGTGGTGTTTCTCGATCCGCCCTACAGCGCACGGGCGCTACCCCCGGCGCTGGCCGCCGTGCAGCGCTTGCTTGCGCCTGGCGCACTGGTGTACGCGGAAGATGCTGCGCCGCTGACGGATGAGCGTGCTGCTGAATTGGGATATTCCATCGTGCGCGCCGACAAAGCTGGGGCGGTATGTTTTCATTTGCTGGCGCTGCATCATCGAGAATCGCCCCGATCAGCCACGCCGCTTTCCCTCACCCCAACCCCTCTCCCGGAGGGAGAGGGGCTTTAACTTCCCTCTCCCTCCGGGAGAGGGACTGAGGGTGAGGGAAAAACGCTGCTCCATCGATCCGCCAATGCAAACTTGCGCGAACCCACCGAACACACATCCATGCGCACGCTGATCATTGACAACTACGACTCCTTCACCTGGAACCTGGCGCAGCTCATGGCCCAGATCACCGGTGACGAGCCCGTCGTGGTGCGCAACGATCAGTACACGTGGGAAGAACTCCAGGCGCTGGGCCCCTTCGATCACATCCTCATTTCCCCTGGCCCCGGCAGCGTGGAAAACGAGGCCGACTTTCATGTGTGCCGCCAGGTCATTGCCCAAGCACGCGTGCCGCTACTGGGCGTGTGTCTGGGCCATCAGGGCATTGCGCATGGTTTTGGTGCGCGGATTGAACGTGCCCCAGAGCCCATGCACGGGCGCTGCAGCACCATTCATCACAGTGGCGATCCACTGTTCGCGGGCATCGCCCCCTCGTTCCAGGCCGTGCGTTACCACTCGCGCGTGGTGGCCGCGCCACTGCCCGCCACGCTGCAAACCCTTGCGCACACCGAAGACGGCTTGCTCATGGGCTTGCGTCACCGCGAGCGGGCGCTCTGGGGCGTGCAGTTTCACCCCGAGTCCATCCTCACCGAAGGCGGCGCGCAACTGCTGCGCAACTTTCGTGACTTGACGCACGCACATCACGGCGGGCGTGTGCATGCGGTGCCGCCGCTGCAATCCAAAGCAGTCTCACCTGATAGCGCGCCCCGCCAGGTGCTCTGGCGCGAAGTGGACACAGCTCTGAACAGTGAAGACTTGTTTGTAGGTTTGTATGGCACCGCACCGCAAGCGTTCTGGCTCGATAGCGCACTCGTGGTGGAGGGCCAGTCACGTTTTTCATTCATGGGTCAGAGCGCCGCGCCTGCACGAATCTGCACCGTGGCCACCTCATCGCCACAGTTCTTTGAGGAACTCGACACCGCAATCACACCCTGCACCACGGGCGGCGAATCTTTGCCGTTTGAATTTCGCGGCGGGCTGGTGGGTTACCTGGGCTACGAAATAAAAGCGCTCTGCGGCGGCGTGCCCGCCCACACCAGCCGCTATGCCGATGCGGCCTGGCTGCAGGTGGATCGCTTTGTGGCAGTGGATCACTCCACCGGCCGCGTGTATCTGGTCGCAACGGCAGCGTTGCACGAACTCGATGCCGCCGAGCATTGGCTTGCCCACACTGCCGAACACGTCACCGGGTTGAACCCTGCGCCGCCCGTGGTGGCGCTTGGATACCCCATGCCGTCCTTGCATTGGGATCAAACCCACGATGAGTATTTGGCGCGCATCGCGCAGTGCAAACACGCCATTGCTGAAGGCGAGAGTTATGAAATCTGTCTGACCCAGCAGCTCACAGCCGAGTGCCGCGTGGAGGGTTTGGGGCTGTACCGCACTTTGCGTCGCATCAACCCCGCCCCTTACGCCGCTTATCTGCGTGTGGCGGGCATAGAAATTCTCAGCGCTTCGCCCGAGCGCTTTTTGCGGGTGGACGCCACCGGCGCCATCGAAACCAAACCCATCAAAGGCACCAGCCGACGTGACGCCGACCCCGCGCAAGACCACGCACTGGCGCAGGCCCTGCGCACCTCAGAAAAAAACCGCGCAGAGAATTTGATGATTGTTGATCTGCTGCGCAATGACCTGGGCCGCGTGGCCGAGCGCAGCAGCGTGGCCGTGCCCCATCTGATGGAGGTGGAAACCTATGCCACGGTGCATCAGTTGGTGAGCACCGTCACGGCGCAACTGCGCGCCGATTGTTCATTGCTGGACCTGGTGCGCGCGACCTTTCCGGGGGGTTCCGTGACCGGCGCGCCCAAAATTCGCACGATGCAATTCATTGATGCGCTGGAGCGCGGTCCGCGCGGCGTGTACTGCGGCAGCATCGGCTACCTGGGCTACAACCGCGTGGCGGATCTGAACGTGGCGATACGCACCCTGGTGGTCGAACCCGGCCGCGTGAGTCTGGGCGCGGGCGGCGCCATCACGGCGCTGTCCAACGCCCAGGATGAATACGACGAAGTGCTGCTCAAGGCGCAAGCCCTGGTGCACGCACTGTCGCTTTATGTGTGTGGAGATGCTGATGCAATGCTGGCTCAATGACGCGCTGTGTCCGGTGGAAGAAGCGCGCGTGCCCGCGCTGGACCGCGGCTTTTTGTATGGCGACACCTTGTTTGAAACCATGCGCTTTAGCGCACAACGTGTGCACTGGCTGCCGCGGCATCTGCAACGCATCACCCAGGCCGCCGAACGCCTGGGCTTTGCGTGGCGCCGGCCCGTGGCTGAACTGCCGCAATTGCTGCGCACCGTCATTGAGGCCAATGCGCAACCCGAGGGTGTGCTGCGCCTGACCCTGAGCCGCGGCATCGGCCCGCGCGGCCCCAACCCCGCCGGCGCACATAGCCCCACGCTGCTGATCACGCAGTCCCCGCTGCCCGATGACTTGGCGGAGCGTTGGAACACGGGCTATCGCCTGATGCTGTCGCCCTGGCGCAAACCCGCGCCGGACATGCTGCCCAACTGGGCCAAACACGGGAACTACCTCAACAGCATCCTCGCGCACACCGCCGCACAGGAAGCGGGCATGGACGATGCGTTGTTGTGTACGCACGAGGGCCATCTGGCCGAGGCCAGCACCAGCAATGTGTTCGTGGTGCGCGGCGGCGTTTTGCATACGCCGGATTCAACGTCCGGCGCCTTGCTGGGCATCATGCGCAGCGTGGTGTTGGAGCAGGCTGCGCGCCTGGGCTTGCCCACGGCGGAAGGGCCCGTCGATGAGGCGGCATGGCGTGGTGCCGATGAACTGTTTCTCACCAACGCGGTGCGCGGCGTGATGCCGGTGCGCTCGATTGCTGATCAAACCTTTGCAGTGCCTGGGGTGTGGACCCAGCGGTTGGCGCAAGCAGTGACAGAAGCGGTTATCGCTGCGGGTTAACTGCAACGCACTGAACCGTCGTCGCCCCGGCGCAGGCCATGTCTCTTGATCACAGCTCCGCACCCCGCAAAGTGCAGTGTTCACTCCCTCCCCTTGAAGGGGAGGGGATAAAGACAAGGCAGCGATGTCATCAAGACACAGAGCGCAGGCCGGGGCGACGTGGCTTTTCTTCGATGTTGAAAGATCAGCGGTACCGCTTCAACAACAACGCATTCGTCACCACACTCACACTCGAAGCCGCCATCGCCGCTGCGGCCACCACGGGGGAAAGTTCGCCAAAGGCGGCTAGCGGAATGCCCACCACGTTGTAGGCAAAAGCCCAGAACAGGTTTTGGCGAATCTTGCGCACCGTGGCGCGCGACAACGTGATGGCTTGCGCCACCAATTGCGGATCACCGCGCAGCAAGGTGATGCCGGCGGCGTGCATGGCCACATCCGTGCCCGTACCCATGGCCATGCCGACGTCGGCCGCTGCCAATGCGGGCGCATCGTTGATGCCGTCACCCACCATGGCGATGCGCGCATGCATACCGTGCTGCGCCTGCAATTGGGTGCGCAAAGCGACCACGCGGGCGGCTTTGTCGGCGGGCAGCACCTGCGCCTCGTAGTGATCTACACCTAACTCGGCGGCCACGGCGCGTGCGGCGCCTTCGTTGTCGCCCGAGATCATGTGTGTGGTGATGCCCATGGCGCGCAACTGCGCAATGGCCGCGCGCGCGCCGGGTTTGGGCTGATCGGCAAAAGCGATCAGGGCAAGCACCTGAATCTGCACACCACGCCGCGCCAACCAAGACACCGTACGGCCCGCGCCTTCCAGTGCCTGCGCTTGCGTGGCCAAAGGCGTCATATCCACGCCCAGCTCGGCCATCCAGCGGGCGCTGCCGAAAACCACCTCACCCTCAGGCGTGGGTGCGCTGGCGCCACGACCGGCGTGCACCTGCGCAACACCGGTGGGCAAGGGCACCTCCGCGCCCGCTTTGCGGCGCATGGCATCAGCCAGTGGGTGCGTGCTGCCCGCACTGGCCGCCAGGGCCAGAGCCAGCGCATCGGTGGCGCCCAACGCGCTGACGGTCTCAACGGCCACCACTTCAGGGCGGCCTTGCGTGAGCGTGCCGGTTTTGTCGAACACCACCCACTTCACATCGCGTGCGCTCTCCAGGGCTTGCGCGTCTTTGACCAGAATGCCGCGCCGCGCCGCCACGCCGGTGCCCGCGATGATGGCCGTGGGCGTGGCCAGACCCAACGCGCAGGGACAGGCAATGACCAATACCGACACCGCGTTGATGATGGCCACGTTGATCCCGGCGCCCGCCCACCACCAGCCCACGACAGTGACCAACGCCACCACCAGCACCACGGGCACAAACACCGCAGCAATTTGATCGACCAGCCGTTGCACCGGCGCCTTGCTGGCGCTGGCGCTTTCCACCAGACGAATGATCTGAGCGAGCAAGGTTTCCGCGCCCACGGCGGTGGTTTCAATCTCAATGCGTCCACCCACGTTGAGCGTGCCGCCGCTCACCGTATCGCCCACGCCTTTGTCCACGGGCAGGCTCTCGCCGGTGAGCATGGATGCATCCACGCTGCTCTGGCCCATGCGGATGCGGCCGTCCACCGCAATGCGCTCGGCCGAGCGCACCACCACTACATCGCCCACATGCACTTCATCGAGCGACACGTCCTGCTCGACGCCGGCGCGCAGCACGCGGGCGCGCTCAGGCCGCAATGCGCCCAGCAGGCGGATGGCCTCGCTGGTCTGCCAACGGGCGCGCGCCTCCAGCCAGCGGCCCAGCAGCACCAGGGCAATCACCACAGCGGCCGCTTCAAAGTACAGATGCGCCTGATGATCCTGCACCAGCCACAGATACACCGACAGACCATAGGCAGCCAGCGTGCCAATGGACACCAGCACATCCATATTGGCGGTGCGCGCGCGCAGCGCCTTGTAGGCCGCCACGTAAAAACGCCGCGCACTCCAGAACTGCACGGGCGTGGCCAACAACCACTGCACCACTGCCGGCAGGGTCCACTCCACGCCCAGCAGCGCCGCCACCATGGGGGCAACGAGCGGCGCGGCCAACACCAGAGCCAGTACGGTGTCGTACTTGAGGCTTTGTTGATGCGCTTGCGCGGGTCGGGCTGCGGCCGGAGCGAGCGCATCGGCTGGCGCCTGGGCCGCGTAGCCCGCGCGTAGCACCGCTGCAATCAACTGCTGCGGCGACACGTCGCCCGAAGCCAGCTCCACCTGAGCGCTTTCTGTGGCCAGGTTCACGCTGGCATGCGCCACGCCGGGCACGGCGGCAAGCGCCTTCTCCACATGCGCCACACAACTGGCACAGCTCATGCCCGTAATGGACAGTTGCACTGAAGACTTCATGAAGTCTGCCCCCACACGTAACGACGAACACCGCATCGAATTGACGGAGCCATGGTACGTCTGCTCATGCCACCATGGGTCACACCCGGTAAATTGCGCTCCCTCTCCTTGAAGCGGAGGTTGATATTGAGTTCCCTTCAAGGGGAGTAAACCCTGCACCTCGTGAGGAACGCAGATGCGATTCAGCGCATCTGCATTTTTTGTAACCCCTGCCCTTGTTTCAGCTCATTCCTCCGTAACTCACTATGGCGCTACGCGCACTCCGAACTGCAATAAGCGCCGCTGCATACCGCGACGAACACGAGTGCATGCGCATGCTGCTCGACCACGCCCGCCTGCCGGCCCCGGCCGCCGCGGCTGTGCAGCGCATTGCCCATGGTCTGGCCGAGACGGTGCGCGAGCAGCGTCTGCGCGCTGGGGGCATCGATGCGCTGCTGCATCAATACCCCCTGAACAGCGCCGAAGGTTTGGCACTGATGAGTCTGGCCGAAGCACTGTTGCGCATTCCAGATCACCCCACGGCCAACCTGTTGTTGCGCGATCAGCTGGCCAAGGGCCACTGGCTCGCGGCCACCCGGAGCGCGGCCCAGGGCACGCCTCCCGAAGTGCAATCCCTGTTTGTCAGCCTGGCCTCCAAGGGTCTGGTGCTGGCGGGTCGATTCGCAACGCGCCTCAATCACAGCCACTTGATGGGCCTGCCCGGGCGCCTGCTGGCGCGGGCCGGCGAGCCCTTTGTCCGTCTGGGTGCTTATCTGGCCCTGCAGACCTTGGGACAGAAATTTGTGCTGGGCGAAACCATAGAAGAGGCCTTGGACAACAGCGCCACGCGCATGGCGCAGGGTTATCGCTTCAGCTACGACATGCTGGGTGAGGCCGCCCTGACCTTGCAGGACGCGTTGCGCTACACCGCAAGTTACGAGCACGCCATACACGCTGTGGGCAAGGCGGCGGCGGGGTTGGGTGAGAGCGCCCTCATCCGACGGCCGAGCATTTCGGTGAAGCTCTCGGCACTGCATCCGCGCTTTGAACAGGGGCAGCGCGAGCGCGTGTTGGCCGAACTGGCGCCGCGTCTGGCAGCGCTGTGCCGCCTGGCGCAGCGCTTTGGCATCGGCCTGACGGTGGATGCCGAGGAATCACACCGCCTGGAGCTCACGCTCGACGTGATGGAAGCCCTGGCACGCGAGCCCGAGTTTGCAAACTATGAGGGCCTCGGCTTTGCTGTGCAGGCCTACAACAAACGCGCGCCGCTGGTGATTGACTGGATTGCCGCACTGGCGCGCGAAACCGACCATCGCTTCATGGTGCGCCTGGTCAAGGGCGCGTACTGGGATACGGAAATCAAACGTGCCCAGGTAGATGGTCAGGCCGATTACCCCGTCTACACACACAAGGCCTACACCGATACGGCGTATCTGGCCTGTGCACGCAAGCTCTTTGATGCGGGCAGTGCCGTCTACCCGCAGTTCGCCACACAAAACGCGCACACCGCCGCTGCCATCTATGCCATGGGCCGCAACAAACCCTATGAATATCAGTGCCTGCACGGCATGGGTGAATTGCTCTATGACCAGATCGTGGGTCACGACCCAGGCGCTGGGCTGAACGATGATTACGGCGACGACTTTGAAGAAGATCAGCAGCACACCTGCCGCATCTATGCGCCCGTGGGCCCGCATGACACCTTGCTGGCCTATCTGGTGCGCCGCTTGCTGGAGAACGGCGCCAACAACTCCTTTGTGAACCGTGTGCTTGAGCCCGGGGTATCTATCAGCACGCTGGTGGCTGACCCCGTGGCACAGACCGAGCTGCTGTGTGCGCACACAAGCAGCGCTGACCCCAACCCGATTGCCTTACCTGTGGCGCTTTTTAATTCGGGATCCACAAGACGCAATTCGCTGGGCCTGGATCTGACCAACGAGATTGACATCGCCACCCTTGAAGACGCCCTGGCCGAGAGCCGCGCCACCACGATGGTGTCCTTGCCTCTGGTGGCGGGCCAGGCGCTGCCCGGACCACATCGCGTGGTGCGCAACCCGGCGCAGCACACCGAGGTGGTGGGCGTGGTGATCGACACCCCGTTTGCTGCAGTGACCGATGCCGTGACCTGCGCGCTGGCCGCTGCACCTCGGTGGGCCGCTACACCCGTGGAAGAACGCGCGACACGGCTGGAACATGCCGCCGATTTGCTGCAGGAGCGCCTGCCCGATTACGTGGCCTTGGCCGTGCGCGAGGCGGGCAAGACCTGGGCCAGCGCCGTGGCTGAGGTGCGCGAAGCCATCGACTTCCTGCGCTACTACGCGGTGCAAGCACGCGAGGTGCTACCCGAGGGGCAAGTACAGGTACGGGCCCGCGGCCCCCTCGTGGCCATCAGTCCGTGGAATTTTCCGCTCGCCATTTTTGTCGGGCAGGTCAGTGCGGCACTGGTAGCGGGCAACACCGTGCTGGCCAAACCAGCCGAACAAACACCGCTGATCGCCTTCAAGGTGGTGAACCTGCTACACGAGGCCGGCATTCCGTCCGACGCACTACAACTGCTGCCCGGCCCCGGTGAAACCGTGGGCGCTGCGCTGGTGGCCGACCCGCGTATTGCGGGCGTGCTCTTTACCGGATCACTGGCCGTAGCGCGCGAAATTGCGCAGACGCTGTCGCAACGGGACGATGACGTGCTGTTCATTGCCGAGACCGGCGGCATCAACGCCATGATCGTGGACAGCTCAGCCCTGCCCGAACAGGTGGTGGCGGACGTGCTCACCTCAGCCTTTGACAGCGCCGGTCAACGCTGCTCGGCCCTGCGCGTGTTGTGCCTGCAAAACGACATCGCTGATCGTGTACTGGTCTTGCTCAAGGGCGCCATGGATGAGCTGGTGGTGGGCGACCCCTCGCGCCTGGACACCGATGTGGGCCCGGTCATCGATGACGAGACGCAGATGCGCTTGCTCACCGACATGGACGCGCTCAAGTCCAGCGCGCGCAGCTGGCATCAGACGCGCGTGACCGCGCATGTCGAACAAAGCACCTTTGTGCCGCCCACTCTGGCTGAAGTGGAGCGGGTGCAAAACGTCAAGACAGAAATTTTTGGGCCCGTGCTGCACGTGGTGCGTTTTGCCGCCGATGAACTCGACACCATCATCGACGCCATCAACGCCAGCGGTTATGGCCTGACGCACGGCCTGCACAGCCGCATTGATGCCACCGTGCAACGCGTGTGTCAGCGCATCCGCGCCGGCAACATCTACGTCAACCGCAACATGGTGGGCGCTGTGGTGGGCGTACAGCCCTTTGGTGGTGAAGGCATGAGCGGCACCGGGCCCAAGGCTGGCGGACCGCTGTATCTGCGTGCGCTGGTGCGCTCAGGGGCGGCTTCCCTCCTCACATCAAGGGGAGGCGAATCTTGTGTCCCCTCCCCTTCAAGGGGAGGGTTAGGGTGGGGATGGGCTTCCACCGCACCCGCAAAATCACCCATTGAGGCATTACCCCATCCCCACCCCTACCCTCCCCTTGAAGGGGAGGGAGTAAGGCAAGGGCCCTCCATTGACAGTGCAGTGATGGCGATGGGGTCAAACATCCCAGCTTCAGCGCAACGCCTCTTGGATACCCCCCTGCCTGCACTGGATGCATCCGCCCGCACACGCCTGGCCGAACGCGTTGCGCATTACGCCGCACATACCCCATTGCAACTGCGCATCGACCTACCCGGCCCCACGGGCGAGCGCAACACGTTGAGCTTTGCGCCGCGCGGCCTGGTGGCCTGCGTGGCCGATGAACTCGAACCCCTGGCTCTGCTGTGCGCCGCGGCCCTGGCCTGCGACAACCGTGTGGTCTTACCCACCACCGACGCCGGCCGCGCCTTGGCGGCTGTGCTTGCCGACGCCGCCGTGCTGCACCCCGACCCCGCGGCGCAGGAGTTTGTGACGATGGTTTTGTTCAACGGCCCGCTCGAACCAGCGCGCCAGCTGCGCCAACAAGTCGCAGCACGCAACGGTGCACTCGTGGGATTGATTCATGCAACCACAGAGCCCCTGGACCTCACCCGCTTAGTCGTGGAGCGCTGCGTGTGTATCAACACCACCGCATGGGGTGGTAACGCCGCGCTGATGAGCGCGGCGCAGTGAGTTCAGGATTCAAAAATCTGGAGCCTTACGCGCCCCAAAAGGGCTCTTCAAGGAGCTATGACACCCAGAGAGGCTCGGCCCTTACCAAACACATGCCGAAGGCACACTCTGGTCTTTCCTGATGTTGCGGACGACTTGCAATATCTCCCCATAAACAGCGCGCATGTCGTCTGGCGTAACCGCCACAATTCTGTTGCTGCTGTTTTTTGCAACACCGCTCCACCCCCCCAGCCCTTGAACGAATTTGTTGTAGCCCTCTTGCTGCTGGTTGAGCCACGCTTTCGGCAAAGCTTCGCCACTTAATGCAAGGGGCAACAAATCGATGCCGTGTCGGTCCTTCACATCGCCGCGAACCTCTCCAAACTTCACGGGGCCATAGTGCGGGTCAACGGTGGCAGCCCGTTGCCCTTCCCACCGGGGTGTCACCTGCGCCGTAAGCAGTGCACGCCCAACCTTTTCTTTTAAGACATCACATACAACAGCAAAATCTGGCTGCTTGTGCTGCGAAACCAACAGTGCCGCGTTCAGTGCCAAAACTGGCTCTCGGTGCGTCGTCGAGGCAACTGAAATACCCCCAACCGCCATGTGCCCTGTATCAAGCTGTGCAACCTGCAAGCGAGCTTCTGCACCAATTCTCATTTCAGTCTCCTAACGTAATCAACGAGTGCGCGCAGTCTGGCCTCGGACCGCACCCGACGTAAAGAGCCATAGACAATTTTTTTATGGTGCCATGGCCCGCGGGACGCGCCCCAAACCGGCCCAGCACGCAGCGGCGGTTAGCGCTTTTTTAACGCCAGCATCGTGCCCCGACATTCCTTGGAGCCACAGCGGCATTCATGCTGCTTCTTGAGCGTGGGGGTGATGCGCTCATCGATGATCAGGCCGTAGTCGTAGTTCAGTTCTTCGCCCTTGCGGATGTTGCGGATGGCATGGATGAAGACGCGGCCGTCATCCGATTCTTCAGTTTCGCAATTGGGTTCGCACGAATGGTTGATCCAGCGCGCGGCGTTGCCGTTGGCGTTGCCATCGATTACGCGCTTGCCGTCGGAGAGCGCAAACAAGAACGTGTGGTGCGGATTCTCGGGGTCGGCCGAGGGGCGGCGGTCGGCTTCTTTCCAGCTGATGATGTCGCCCTTGTATTCGATGATGCGTTCGCCCTTCTTGAGGGCACGTGCGGCCACGATGCCACGGCCATGGATTTTGGAATTCTTGACAACAAAACGGGTGCGGGACGCGGAGGGCTTGGCAGGGGGGGTCATAGGCTCTGGTGTAGGTAAAAAACGATTAGTCGAACTTGAAAAAATTCTTCAATGCTTCGCGCGGCTGCACTTTGAGTACATCGAGCAGATTATTGAACTGGTCGGTCCACAGCGCGTGGTGGGGGTCGGGCTCCATGGGTTCGATACGTGCTTTCAGCGCCTCGTCGGCAAAGGCGCGGGGGGTGGCGGCCAGCAGTACCCACTCGCTGCTGGTGGCGCCGGCCGCTTCCTCCGGCTCATCGTCCACCAGTGCAACGTGCAGGTTTTCCACCTGGGCAATGTGGGCCAGCACGGGCTTGAGGTCGAGAAAGCGGTTGGAGACATGCACGGCCAGGACGCCGTCAGGGGCCAGATGCTGCATGTACAGGCGCACGGCTTCGCGCGTGATGAGGTGCACAGGGATCGAATCACTGGAAAACGCGTCGATGGCCAACACGTCAAAGCGCTGCGGTGTGTGCGCCTTGAGTTCGCGCTCCAGCGACAGGCGCGCATCGCCCAGTACAAATTCCAGTTGTGCGGCCGATGAGCGTAGATACGTGAACTGCGTGCGCGCCAGGGCCAGCACGTCGGGATCGAGTTCATAAAAGCGCACGTGGTCGCCCTCGCGGCCATACGCGGCGGTGGTGCCCACACCCAGGCCCACCACACCCAGCCGCACCGGCCCCAGCGCCTGCCGTGTCGCAATGGCCAGGCCCAGGCCCGATGAACGTGTGTAGTACGTGCCCGGTTCGCGAGTCCACGGTCCGCGCACGTACTGCTCGCCATGCAGGATGACGCCATGCAGAAGACGCCGCACCTCCAGCACGCCGCGGCCCGAGCTCTTGACCCGCAAGGTGCCATAGAAGTTGCGCTGCATGACGACTACGTCTTCACGCAAAAACTGTACGTAAGAAAAACCCAGCGCCGCAGTGGCCACAGTGGCTGCCAGCGCAGCGCCCGTCAGCACCCACCGCCCGCGCCGGTTCTGGCCCGTCAGATGCCAGGCCGTAGGCAGCGCCAGAGCTGTCACGGCAAACAGGGCCAGCGGCAATTCGTAATACGCATCAAACACGTGGGGTGCGGCCAGGCCCACCAGTAAGCCGCCCAGCGCACCACCGCCAGCCAGCGACAGATAAAAGTGCGTCAAATACCGCGAGGCCGGCTTACGGCGCGCCAGCTCGCCATGGCAGAACACGCAAGTGATGAACAAGCCCACGCAATAGAGCGGCACCGCCAGACCCACATCCAGCACACCATGCCCAGACGTGAGCCCAGCAGCCATGGCCACGGTGGCCAGCAAGACGGGGAGCAGCCAAACGCGCGGCGTGTACCAGCCGCGCCCCCCACGTCCTTCAAAGACCACCACAAAGGTCAGCAGGTACAGCGTCAGGGGCAGCACCCACAGAAATGGCACCGAGGCAATGTTCTGTGTCATATGGCTGGTTGAGGCAAGCAGCAAAACCGAGCCCAGGGCCGAGTAACCCCACCACACCAGGTAGTGCCTTGCGGTGGGGGGCGGCACTTGTGCCACCGCGGCGGCATCGTCCAGGTTCACCACGCGGGTGCGCATCCCCTGCACCACACCGGCCAGACCCACCTTCCAGGTGCACACGACACTGGTCAGTACAAACAGCGCATAAGCGGCGCTCCAGGCCCAGGACTGCACCCGCGTTGACACAAACGGTTCAATGGCAAACGGAAACGCCAGCAGACCCAGCAAGGAGCCCAGGTTGGACAGGGCAAAGAGGCGATACACGGACTTTTGCGCAAAGCGCGGTGCCACCCACTTTTGCAGCAAAGGGCCCGTGGTGGACAGCAGGAAGTAGGGCAACCCGATGGTGACGGCAAGCAGCACCACAATGGCCCAGGTCGCGTCCTGCTCTGCAGTGGGTTTGAGCCACTCGCGCGCCGTGATGGGCAGAAAAACCAGACTCACCAGCAGCAACCCAATGTGCACACGCGCCTGAGTGCGTGCACTCAGGCGCGTGCTGACTCCATGTGCGTAGGCATAACCCGCCAGCAGCAGCACCTGAAAGAACACCATGCAGGTGGTCCACACCGCCGAGGTGCCACCGAACCACGGCAGGATCTGCTTGGCAATGATCGGCTGCACCAGGAACAACAGGAATGCCGAAACCGTGATGGTGGATGCAAACAGGAACATGTCAGTTGGGAGAATCCGCCTATTGGGCTTTCCGTAATTTGTGAAGCGGTCCAAGGGCGTGAGATTTTCCCTCACCCTCAATCCCTCTCCCGGAGGGAGAGGGAGGTTTAAAGCCCCTCTCCCTCCGGGAGAGTCAGATACAGCGTGATGCGCTGTCGGCTTGCGCCCCGGAACCTTTGGGCGTTGGGTTGTTTCTCCCCTTTTTCCACAAGAATGGGGGATGTTACAAATCAATGCCTTACCCGAGGTTCCTGGGTAGGGGTGGGGGTGAGGGAAAGCGGTGTCAAAAATTCCGGAAAACGCAATAGTGCTTAGTCAGTCGCACCACCCAAAAAAGGGCGCGATTGTCTCACGCAAGACGCGTTTTCCCTTGGCAAAGAGCCGAAATGGGGGCCTCCCCCGCCCTTCTTTGATTTGACCGTGAAACACGGTGTATTGCGACGCGACAGTGCTCAAGAAATAGGCACAAGATGCCGACACGTACAGATGTGGGGGCAGTCGCTCCACGCCAACCGGTGAAGACCTCTGCCCCATGAGCCCCCTGAACCTGCTGAGCGTTGCACGAGCTGCCTGAACCATGACCCTCCGGACCTTGGCACCCGCTACCGTGTTTGATCTACCGCCGCCCTCCGCCGATGCACCGCCGCCCGATCTGCTCGGAACGCTGCTGCATACCTGGAGCCCCATCGTGGGCCGTGATCTGCGGCCCCTGGGCGTGCGGGTGCAGATCCGCCGCAGCACCTCATCGACGCCAGGTGAAGCGCCTCTGGCTGCCGTGCTCGATTCCGTGGTGGCGGGGTTTGCGCATGAAGGGGGCGTGGGTTTCCCGCATGGCCTGGTGATTCTGGCGCCGCAGGACATGGCACTCGACCCCTCGATGCTGACCTGGCACGCGCCACGCAATGTGGTGCTGGAACTGCCCGCAGCGGTACTGCATGACGAGGACTCATTGCGTTTCGTGTTCGAGGTGCATCGTGGCGGCACGCGTTTTGCGTTGCGCCTCAAGGACAACGAACCCGTGCCCGACACCTGCCGGCTCTCCGTGTTTCAGTACGTGATCGCCGACGCGCATCGTCTGTCGGACCGTGCGGCACCCCTGCGCCTGGGCGATGCCATGCTGCTGGCCATGGATGGCAACAACGCCACGCATGCGCAAGAGGCCATTAAAGCCAAAGTCCATGGCGTTGTCGGTTGGGCACTGGTCACGGCCGAGCAGGTCACTGAGCGCGCCCTGGCCCCCATGCAGCAGGCCGTGCTCGATCTGATCCGGCTGGTGCAGTCTGATGCGGATGTCGAAGCCCTCGAGACCGCAATCAAAAACGAACCCGTGCTTGCCTACATGCTGCTCACCCTGGCCAACAGCCCGGCCTTTGTGCGCACCACCCCCATTGCCTCCTTGCGGCATGCCATCACCCTGCTCGGTTATCGGCGTCTGGTGAAGTGGCTGGTGCTACTCATGGTGGTGGCCACCAAAAATGCCAAGGCGTTGCCGCAGATTTACGGTGCCGTGGCGCGCGGCTTTCTCATGGAAAACCTCGCCGCGGCCCACCGTGCCTCGCCCAACACTCAGGACGAATGCTTTGTGGTCGGCGCCTTTTCACTGCTGGGTGCCATTACAGGTCAATCACTGTCCTCACTCCTGCAACAGGTGACGCTGCCCGAAGCCGTGGTCAATGCCCTGCTGCATCAAGAAGGCCCTTTGGGCGCCTACCTGCACCTGGCACTGGCCGCTGAAGGCGCCACAGCGGCGCCCTCGGAACACATCGTGAGCGCTGCGCATGACGTACACCTCGAACTCGAAGCCGTGAACCGCGCACTGCTGCAAGCCCTCTCAGCCACGGACGCCCTGCAGTCAGCCCTCTAAAACAACACGCGCGCACTTGAGGCGCGGGTCACTCGCACCACCCGCATTTCATCGCCAAGCACCCCATCTGATTGGCCTAACCCAAGGGGTAGATGGCACCATCAAATACTCCAGGCATGGTGCTTGTTCGCGCCCCGGTGGCAAGTCAATACTTCCCTACGCCATACCGCGCGCGCAATAAATAGGACATGCCACGTGAATTCGAATATCCCGTCGTCTTTGGTTCAACAACACCTTGAGGCCGCGCAGGCAATGCGGGCCAAAGCTTTGGCGGCCGCGCCACAACTGAAAGAGCCTGCCGGTCCGGCTGTGGACGACGCCACGCAGGCGCTGCGCTTAGAAATCGACAACCTCATCAAACGTTTGCGCAACGAACTAAAAAAACGCCTTGACGAAGGCGACACGAGCGATGACCTAAAGCAGTTACTCAGCCAGTTCAGAAGCGAGATCGCAAAAATTCCCACGGGCCTGCCCGCGTTTCTAGCGCAGCACCACCTCGATGCGTTGTACGCGCTGTGGGCCAAGGTGCAGACCCGCCAAGCCCAGGCCCTCAGCAACGCGACCGGCGCACTTGGGGTTGCCGTGGACTCATCTCTCGCCTCCCACTATTCGCAGCATTATTTCCAGCAGCCGTTCGCGCGCAGGTAGGAACACCCACAAACCGCCCTCGATGCCCCGCGCGGAGACTCCTCGGCTTGACAGTGCGGACCCCTTGGCACCATCAGTCTTTCAGACTGTGGCTCTTGTTTGTTGCATCGCACTCCCAGCAGACTGCATCCGCCGGGTTGCAACGGGACAACGGGACACCCGGCCCAATGTCGGTAGTGGCATTCACCCTTAAGCGGCACCGAAGCATTGCCCGAGTTCCAAGGAGATGTTCATGGCCATCGATCCAATCTCAGCCGTCAAAAACGCACAAGCTGCTGCAGCAGCGTTGCTCGACGCGCTCGATGGGAAAGCCGAGCTCAACACCACCGCCGTGAACAGCGGGCCGGGCCATGCGCCCAATTGGAACAAGTGCGGCACCGGGCCCAATATCCATAGCTCCGGCGCCTGCGCCGACCCGGTCTCATCTGATGACGTCGTTGCCAGCCCAAAAAAGACCTACAAGGCAACCCTCCTGGCAACGGGGGCGGGAGCGGACAAACGCGCCGAACATTTGCTCAACCAACAGTTCATCCGCGCGCAGGAACGGGAACAAGCGGCCCTGGACGCCATGTTCGGCGTCAATAACCCTCACGCCTTAGTCGGTCAAACGGAAGAGCAGACGCAATACGAAGTGGATGCCCTGTTAGGACTGAACGCGCCCTGGGTCCAAGAGCTGGTCCAGGCCACTGCAGAACGCGCACGGCGCGAAACCACTCCGCAGTCCGATGGCGTCTGATTTGAAATCGCCCTTATTGCGCATGCCGCTGTCGCATGCGTCCAGTTTTCCCCGGTTCGCCGGGGTTTTTTCTGTGCCGTTCGAAATCTCTGTATTCAGCTTGAAATGGGGGGGTGCAATACAAAGTGCACGGTAGTCGAATGTCTGGACACCCGCCGCCACCTTCATCCGCTCTACTCACCAGATCGTCAAGGCGCCGTTTACGGCCTCAAAGTCACGCTCGATGCCGCTGAAAAACACGCCATTTGCGGCGCCTAGTGCAGTGCTTCGTCTATTCCGGCCCTTTTGGGTCAGTGGATTTGCCTCTGTGGCGAGGCGCGAACCACAGCGATACCCAGTGGTATCGCGCGGATTCGCAACGCTGCCACGGGGGCAAAGGCGCGACTCCAAAAGGGTCGGAATGGGCGAAGCACTGCACTAGGAGTCTGCGCGGCAGAAGCGCGCTCAGTTCGGAATGTGCACGCTAGCTACGCAGCCATCGAGCTCGCGTCCGAAGAGAACCGCCTCCAGATCAATTCCCCCCGCAGCCAGTGTCGCGGTGTTCACTGCAGCGACGTACTGCTTGACGTTGCTGGTAGCCGAGCGCGTGGGCTGAGCCTCTGTACCAAAGGGCGTGCTGTATTGAGTGGTGGCGCGACCCGAGCTGTTCACGGTCACATTGCGAAAATTCACTTCGCGCTTGCAGTTGCGAAACGGGCTGGCGACCGAGTCATATTTCACGCGGCTAGCCAACGCAGTGGCAGGCGGATTGGTGCCCAGCGCACTGCACTCATTGGTGCCGCGCACACGACGCGGCAGGTCGCCCGACAACGCCGGGTCACTGACCAGCGCACCACCTGCGTTCAGACCCGTGTAACAAAGGTCAATCGTGCGGCCCACCAGGCCCGTGGCTGTGGGGTCGTAAAACCGGCTGGGCGAGAGCGCTGTCACGGTGGGACGCACGGTGGCGTAGGTGGTGGCGCCATTGCTGAGCGAGAACTCGGCAGACCAGAGTTCGGCGATGGCTTTTTCCAGGTCTGAGGTGGCGCTCGAAATCACAAAGGCGTTGTCCCACATGCGGTTGGTGCCCGCCACCACCCCAGGCAGCGCGCGTCGGCCCGTGGTGACGTTGATGTGTGAATTAAGTGGCGCGGGCAGTTGCGCCGGGGCGATGGTTTGCGCCACGGTGTTCGACAGCGCCGCAGCATCGAACTCCGTGCTGTTACCAAAGTCCATCATGCCGCTGACGATCAGGCGCACCGGATATTCAGCCGCCTTGGTGCCGTTGGCGCAATCCATGGCCACGATGGCTTCGTGCATGTTGCTGGCAAACGCATCGGCACTGGCGGTGTTCTGGTTCAGTGCCACCAGATGGTTGCAGACCAGGTCATAGGCTTGCGGTGTGGCGCCCACCATGCGGTTGCGCACACGGGTGCCGTACACAATCTTGTAGGCGGTGTGCGCCTGATGGCGCTGGCCATTGGCAGCGGAGATGGAGCGCGCGGTGTTGTAGGCGTCGAGTTGCTCGGCCACGTAGCCAAATGGAATGCCACTAGTAGCCAACTCATCAGTTTCAATGGTGCCGCTGCCGTCTTCATCCCAGGCGAAATGGCGCTTGATCTCGGTATAGAACGGTTCGAAGTTGCGCGGGTCGGGGCCGTGCTCATGACCGTAGGTGCAGGTGCTGCTGTCGGCGTTGGTGTCGGTGGGCGCATGCCAGGTGGGGTACTTCTTGCCATCGGGCCCCAGCGTGTAATGCGCGTCGTGCTGCTCCTGCGTGCAGGTATCGACTCCCGATACCGGCGTCCACTGGCCCATGGCGTGGCTGTCCGGTCGCTCGCTGCTGATGCTGCCTGGGCTGCGCGGGTCACCGCTGCAAGAAACGCTGACTGCACCTGTCAGCAGGAGGATGGCCGCCAGCGGAGCGGCAGCACGAAGTGCACGGAAATGTGTTGAGTTCATGGGGGCACACTAACCAACGGGGAGGCAAAGCGTCAATCGATGTTTTAGCCGAGAGATGGACTCAAGCCGCTCGCGCACGAGGGGTTTTAGCGGCCTTTTTCGCGGCGACCTTGGCCGCTGGTTTGGCAACGGTTTTGACGGCAGTTTTGGCCGCCGACTTAGCCGCCGATTTGGCCGCCTTGGCAGCGGGCGCAGATGGGGCATCCTCACCCTTGGCTTTGCGCGCTTCAAACTCAAAACCCACTTTGCCGTCAGGCTGACGCGTGAGGTAGGCCGAGAACTTGCGGCGCGTGCGGTTGGAAACAAATCCCCGCAGCAAATCAGTGCGGCCCTCGGTGAGCAGCTTTTTCATTTGCTCGGCCTCAATGGGCTGCTGCAGGATGACTTTGCCGCTACGGAAATCGCAGCTGCGCTCGGGCCCAACCAATTTTTCGCACACATAGGCCATGGGTTGCTCGTAGATCCCGGCCTTGCATTTGGGGCAGGGGCCCAGGGGCGTCAGTGCACTGAAGTCCACCGCCTCGGCGTTGCCATCTTCACCGCCCGGCGCGTTACCAAAATCGAACTCCAGCTTGTGCTCGGCACTGAGCTTGAGCACCGCTGCAAAGGGCCGGCCCATCTTGCTGCGAAAGCCGGTGAGTGGACCGATGGTCCGATCACGCAGCAGTGTTTCCACTTCTTCAATCTCAAAGAAACGTCCACCGGGATGTTTGCTGATGGAAAAGTCGCACTTTGTGCAGGCAAAACGACGGTAGTTTTCTTTGACCGTGCCACCGCAACTGGGGCAGGGCGCCTTGAGGGTGGCGTAGTCGCCCGGCACCACTCCCGTTTCCGCCCCCTTGCGGATGCGTTCGACCACATCCTGGGTCATAGCTGCAATTTCCTGCATGAACTTGGCGCGCGCCAGCTTGCCGCGCTCCATCTGCGAGAGTTTGTATTCCCACTCGCCAGTCAGTTCCGGTGCATCGAGCGCATCAATGCCAAAGCCCCGCAGGGCGCGCAGCAACTGGAACGCTTTGGCCGTGGGGGCCAGTTCGCGGCCTTCGCGCGCCAGATAGTTTTCTGTGATGAGCCCTTCAATGACCTGCGCGCGTGTGGCCGGTGTACCTAAACCACGGCCGGCCATGGCAGCGCGCAGCTCGTCATCATCGACCAGCTTGCCCGCACCTTCCATGGCGGAGAGCAGCGTGGCTTCGGAGTAGCGCGCGGGCGGCTTGGTGTGCAGGCCGATGGCCTCGATGGCTTCGGTTTTAACCCGCTCTTTGTCTTCCACCTTGACCAGCGTGCCCTGCTCTTCCTGTGCCTCTTTGCCGTAGATGGCGAGCCAGCCCGGCTCCACCAGCACCTTGCCTTCGGTCTTGAACTTGTGTTCGCCCACAGTGGTGATGCGTGTGGTCACCATGTATTCCGCAGCGGGGAAAAACACCGACAGAAAACGTTTGACCACCAGGTCGTAAATTTTTTGCTCGGCTTCCGAGAGCGACTTGGGCTCTTGCAGTGTGGGGATGATGGCGAAGTGGTCCGACACTTTGGCGTTATCAAACACGCGCTTGTTGGGTTTGACCCAGCCCCCCTTTTTGATCTGGCGCGCAAAGGTCACATAGGCCGTGGTCTCGGCCAATGCATCCACCGTCTGCTTGGCCACATTTAAATAGTCCTCAGGCAGCGCACGCGAGTCGGTACGCGGGTAAGTGAGCACCTTGTGCCGCTCGTAGAGCGACTGCGCCAAAGACAACGTGGTCTTGGCCGAAAAACCAAACTTGCCATTGGCCTCGCGCTGCAAAGACGTGAGGTCAAAGAGTTGCGGCGAGATTTGCGAGCTGGGCTTGGCCTCCTCACTCACCGCGCCGGGTTTGCCGGCGCAGGCCGCCACGATGGCATCGGCCTTGGCCTGATCCCACAACCGATCCGCGCGCGTGTCGGGGTCGTCTTCCTTTTTCTTGAAATCGGGATCGAACCAGCGCCCCTCATACGTGCCGGCCTGAGCCGCAAACTGCGCGCGCACTTCCCAGTAAGCACGCGGCACATGCGCCAGAATTTTTTCTTCGCGCTCCACCACGATGGCCAGCGTGGGCGTTTGCACACGGCCCACCGTGGTCAGAAAAAATCCGCCGTCCTTGCTATTAAAAGCGGTCATGGCGCGCGTGCCATTGATGCCCACCAGCCAGTCCGCTTCCGAACGACAACGCGCGGCATCGGCCAGGGGCAACACCTCGGCGTCACTACGCAATGCGGCAAAGGCATCACGGATCGCGGTGGTCGTCATCGACTGCAACCACAACCGCTTGATGGGCTGCTTGGCCCCGGCGTGCTGCACGATGTAACGGAAGATCAACTCGCCCTCACGCCCCGCGTCACATGCGTTGATCAGGGCTGTCACGTCCTTGCGTTTGAGCAGCTTGACCAGCACCTTGAGCCGGCTCTCTGATTTTTCGATGGGCGCCAGATCAAAGTGCGGTGGGATCACCGGCAAATTGGCCATGCTCCACTTGCCGCGCTTGACGTCGTATTGCTCGGGGGCC
>CAZZAD010000014.1:0-22207 GCA_964652055.1 uncultured Burkholderiaceae bacterium
TTTCGCTTCGCAACGTACCCCATCCCCACCCTAACCCTCCCCTTGAAGGGGAGGGGACAAAGCAAAGGCAAGATGTGATCAAGAGACAGGGCCTGCGCCGGGGCGACGACGTTCGGTAGTGCTCGAGCGTTCTCCCTCAATTAAAAAAGTATCGCGGTTAACCCCGCGCCCCCAAACCCACCGTCTAACTCCTTACCCCAACCCTAAGGAGTGAACCATGACCGTATCTCATGCCCGCCGCCTTTGGCTGGCTGCCGCTTTGGCGCTGGCGCTGCCCGCCTGCTCCAGCCACGCGCACCGGCAACCCAACCGCATTTATGGCGCGCTCAGTGAAGCCAGCGTGATTGATCGCGACACCGGCGAGCGTCTGCCGGTGTACTGGCACAACGGCCAGCGTTATGTGGCCGGCGTGCCGGGGCATCGCTACGCCATCGAGATTGCCAATCGCAGCGCGGGGCGAGTGCTCATGGTGGTGTCGGTCGACGGCGTCAATGCCGTCACGGGACAGACCGCTGCCTGGGATCAGGCCGGTTACGTCATGACGCCGGGAAACCGCTGGGAAGTACGTGGTTGGCGCAAGAGCAGCGAGCAGGTAGCCGCGTTTGAATTCACTGCGCATGCCAACGCCTATGCCACACGCACCGGTCGTGGGCAGGAGGTGGGCGTGATCGGCGTGGCGGTGTTTCGCGAGAAAGACATTCCGCCACCTGTGGTGCTGGCGCCCGAACCGACCATGGGCAATCTGGCAAAGAGTGAAGCGCCGGCTTCGCCCGAAGCCAAAGCAGCCACAGCGGCCGAATCGGTGGCAGATGCGCCAGAGCGGAGTGCGCTTGCGCGCAGCGCTGCGCCACGCCAGGAGAGTCGACTGGGCACAGGGCATGGCCGCAGCGAAACCTCGGTGGTGGGTCACACCCAGTTCGAGCGTGCACGAACCCGCCCCGATGAGGTGATCACCGTGTACTACAACAGCTACGAGAACCTTCTGGCCGCCGGCGTCATCCCCGCCGCCGTGGTGCGGCCACAGCAGCCCAACCCGTTTCCGCTGCAAGGAGGGTTTGTTCCCGATCCGCCACGTTGATATTGATCCGACAATAACTAGCTTGAACAACTCAAGGCGCCCATCTATGTATCGGCACGCACATACTCCCTCCCCTTGAAGGGGAGGGAATGAATTGTTGCTCGATCGATAATCGTGCGCATGAACGATCTGCATAGCGCGGAACGCAAGGCAAAACACAGTGCGCCACTCAAGGACGCGGCCGAGGACACCCATCTGATGGCCGCGTACCTTGCGGGCGATGCGGCCGCATTTGCGGATTTGTACGACCGGCATGAACGTGCGGTGTTTCGCTATTTGCTGCGCTCCGTGCGCGACGCCGCGCTGGCGGAAGATCTGTTGCAGGAGGTGTGGCTCGCAGTGGTGCGCCATGCGCCGCAGTTTGAAGCGCGTGCGCGCTTTAGCACCTGGCTCTTTGCCATCGCCCGCAACAAATTGATCGACCATAGTCGCAGCCGCGTTGAGACGGTCAGTCTCGATGATGAAGATGAAACCGCCCACGAAGACGGCGTAGCCGCCCTGCCTGCACCGGCCAGCACCCAGCCCGATGTGCAGGCCATGACCCAGGCGCAGGCGCGCGCCTTGATGACTGCTGTGGGCAACCTGCCCTTCGTGCAGCGCGAAGCCTTCGTGCTGCACATGGAAAGTGGCATGTCGTTGAGTGAGATCGCCGTGCTCACCGATGTGGGCACCGAAACCGTCAAAAGCCGCGTGCGTTATGCGTTGGCGCGTCTGCGTGAACACTTGAGCGAATGGAATCGGTGAGACCCCATGCAACCCAATATGCAGCCCAATATGCAACCCAACCCTGAATCCAACGACGGCGTGCCTCAGAGCGACGTGCACGCCGCCTATCAAACCGCTACACAGCGCCTGAACGAAGCGCCCTCACCGCGCGTGCGTGCCGCCGTACTGGCTGCGGCCGCGCGTGCCGTACAGGCGCGGCCCACCGCGGTGGGTGCGCCCGGTACGTGGCCGGCGTTACAGGGAACAGCGCGCCGCCGCCTGTTTCCTGCGATCGCCGCGGCCGCTGCCAGTGTGGCCGTGGTGTCGGTGGCCGTGCTGCTGGCGCTGCGCATGGAGGAGTACTCGACAGGACAAGCCCCCGCATCAGCGCAGGTCGCTGAAACGACGCCCCTGTTTGTGGCACGAATGCAGGAGCGCGATGAGGAACGCAGCACTGCACCTTCAGCACCCACACCCAGGCCCTATGCCTCTGAGCCACCCCCGCTCGAACTGCGTGCCAAAGCCGCACGCCAAGAACCGGCCCCTGCGGTGGTTGCTGATCATGCAGCCGATCTTGCGCCTGCCGTTGAACGCAAAGTTGCAGCACCCAAGACAGAAGTGGAAGCGCTGGTGGTGGCCTCAGCTGAATCGGTGGCCCGCCTCAGTGGATCGGTTGCGGCTTCTGGAGCCGCTGCCGGTCCGCCAGCGGCTCCCGAGCTAAGCCGCGCCGACACGTCTCAAGCCGCTGCGCGCAGCTCCAATGCGGCGCGCCAGCGCGCTGCACCGGCTGGAGCCGCATCGGCGCCATCCGCCCCGAGCCCCGTTCCCGAAGACATCGCTGCCCACCCCACGCGTTGGGTTGAACGCATCACGCGCTTACGCGCCGCGGGACAACAGGCCCAGGCCGATGAAGAACTAAAACAACTGCGGGCGCGATATCCAGATTTCGCAGTGCCGACTACGGCGCTGCGCTGACCGGCGCTCGCTGTGGCTCATCAATATCCTCTACCCCGCGCCAGCACCACCGTGGCAAAACGCACCATCAGATACGCCAGCGCATCAATGCCTTTGGCGATCAGGCCGCGGCGGGCGTAGTCGGCGGGGCGGATGTGTTCGCTTTGTTCGGTGATGGCGCGGTCGAGTACGGCTTTGAGTTGCTCGGCAAAGCGCGTGTCGAACACCACCACATTGGCTTCGCGCGCCAGCAGCAATGAATAAGGGTCGATGTTGCTGGAGCCCACGGTGGCCCAGTTGCTGTCGATGACCGCGACCTTGGCGTGCAGGTAGGAGGGGCGGTACTCGTGGATTTCAATGCCGCTGGCCAGCAGGTCGGCATAGAGCGAACGCTGGGCGTAATGCTGCACCCGGTATTCAACGCGACCTTGCAACAGCAGGCGCACGCGCACGCCGCGCCGCGCCGCGGCGCGTAGGGCCGCACGCAGGTGGTGGCCGGGCAGGAAGTAGGCGCAGGCGATGAGCACTTCGTGGTGCGCGGACTCCACCTCGGACAGATAGGCGCGCTCAATGGTGTGGCGGTTGCGGAAGTTGTCACGCAACAGCAATTGCGCGGTCACGCCGCCCACCAGGGGGGGGGTGGTGCGCAAGGTGGGTAGCGGTGGGGGCGAGAGCGGCACGCTCTCGGTCAGGCGCTCGGTCAGAGATACCGCCCACCACAGTCGGCGCGCGGCCTGCGCTACTCGCGTAACGATGGGGCCGCGCAGCCTGACAGCAAAGTCAAAGCGCGGGCCCAGGTCAAGCCGCTTGCCTTCGCCCGCGGGGTGGTTGTGGTCATCGATGATGTTGATGCCGCCCACAAAGGCAATGGAGTCATCTATGACGGCCATCTTGCGGTGCAGACGCCGCAGCAGCTTGCGCTCCATGCGCCACCAGCGGGTGGGGCGATAGATGCGCACATGCGCACCTTGCGCGCCCAGCGTGTGCACCAGCGTGCGTGCGTAGTCGCCACCGCCATAACCATCAATGAGCACGCGCACATCCACGCCACGCGCGGCGGCTCGGCCCAGGGCGGCGGCCAGGGCGGTGCCCACTTCGTCATCCACAAAGAGGTAGGTCTCCAGCCAGATGTTGCGCAGCGCTGCGTCGATGGCAGCGAGCAGACGCGGGAAATACATCTGGCCGTTGATGAGCAGCTCTACTTCGTTGCCGGTCAGGGGTGTGCCCGGGGCCTCAAAGCCCAGCCCTCGCGCGGCCAGATGCCCCAGTCGGCCCAGGCGCTTAAGCGCTTTGGGTGCAGAGGTGCCAAGGGTGGGGGGCTTACTCACGAGCGCATCAACGAATGTGGATCTGCGCAATCAGCGGCATGTGGTCCGAACGCTTGGCCCACTCGCGGCCGCGCGGCACGTGCACGGACTGCGCCTCACAGCCGCGCAGATAAATGCGGTCTAGATGCAGCCACGGCGCAATGGCCGGGAAGGTTCGCGCCAGCTGAGGGCGATCCGGCTCTGGGCGCGGACGGGCGCGGCCTTGCAGGGCGGCGGCCACCCAGGGTGAAGACAGCAGCGATTCGGGCAGCAGATGTTCGTACCAGTGGCGCGGCTCCTGCGCATCGCCCGCCTCAGTCATGCCCAGGCGTGCGCGCAGCACACCATCGACACGCCGCTGCCAGTCGTTGAAGTCGCCCGCAATAATGAGGGGCGCGTTGGCAGGCACCTCGGTGTCTACAAAGTCGGCCAGAAACTCGGTCTGGCGTACGCGGCTGCGGTGGATCAGGCCCAGATGCACACACACCAGGTGCAGGTCAAAGGCTTTGCGTCCCGGGCTTTTGATGTGCGCCACCGCGTGCAGCAGGCCGCGTTTTTCCAGCGCGTGATCGGACACGTCCATGTTGCGGAAGTGCCCAATGGGCAGACGCGAGAGGATGGCGTTGCCATGGTGGCCGTGCGGGTAGATCGCGTTCATGCCATAGGCGCGATGTTCGTAACCCGAGGCACACAGATAGTCGAGCTGTGTGCCCTTGGGATAGTTGTGGTGATGCGCCAGCCGCTCGTTGCGGTCTTGCACTTCCTGCAGGAACACGATGTCGGCATCCATCGCGTGTAGGGCCAGACGCACGTCATGAATGCGCGGGTGTCCGCGCAATGCGGTCACGCCTTTGTGAATGTTGTAGGTGGCGATACGAAGTTTCATGGGGGCAAGTCATCAAAGGTCTTGCGTAGGATACTGAGCCATCCCCCCTTCCCTCGTTGTGGTTCCCCGGTTTTGACCCGTTATTTCTCCACTCCGATGCAGCCCGCACGGCGCAGCGCCATGGCGCGGCTGGCGGCATTGGCGCTGGCTGTGGCCGCTCCGGGGGCGGGGTCATCGGGCGCGCGCGCTGCTGTGGCGCGTGCCGATCGGGGCGCGACGACCGATCTCTTCCCTCTGGGCGTAGCCAGCGGCCCGGGTCTTGAGGGTGGCGTGGTGCTGTGGACCCGCCTGGTGCCTGATCTACACGCGCAGATCGAGCAGCTCAGCGATTTGTCTCTGGATCAGTACCTGAGTGAGCGTGGCCGCGTTTCCAAGATGGCCCCCGCACAGCGCATCGACGTGCTGTGGGAGCTGGCGCGCGATTCGGCCTTCAGCCACGTCGTGCAGCGCGGCACGGCCACTGCTGTGCCGGAGCTGGCGCACAGCGTGCATGTGGAAATTCCTGGGGCCGCACTCGCGCCGGGGCGTGAGTATTGGTACCGCTTCATGCGCGGCGATGCGGTCAGTGCGGTGGGCCGCACGATGACGCTGCCGGCATCGGCTTCGGTGTCTGCATTTCGTCTGGCGCTCGCCTCGTGCCAGCACTACGAATACGGCCACTTTGGCGCCTACGCCCACATGCGTGATGAAGACCCGCAAGCCGTCCTCTTTGTGGGTGACTACATCTACGAAGGTGGCCCCAGCGCCAAACGTTTTCGCCCGCACCCGTTTCCTTCCGCGCGCACGCGTTTTGATTACCGCTTGCGGCACGCGTTGTATCGGCTCGACCCCGATCTGCAGCGCATGCATGCGCATTGCCCCTGGTGGCTCACCTGGGACGACCACGAAGTGAGCAACGATTACGCCGGCGAGGTGAACGAAGAAGGGGACGATAAAGGGAGCGATAAAGGGGGCGACAAAGGCGAAGCGATTTCATCGAGTGTGGCGCGCCGCCGCGCCGCCTATCAGGCGTACTACGAACACATGCCCCTGCCCGCTGCCGTCTTGTTGCACGGCTTTGATCGCATGCGCCTGTACCGCCAGTTGTCTGTGGGCACGCTGGCCCAGGTGTTTGTGCTCGATGACCGCCAGCACCGGGATCGGCAGGCCTGCCCGGGGCCCAGCGCTTTAGGGTCTTCTGTGGTGGACGATGAAGCCTGCCCGCAGCGTCTGGACCCGCAGCGCACGTTGCTGGGCCGCACGCAGATGGCGTGGCTGCAACGCGGCTTTGCCGACAGCCGCGCGCGCTGGAACCTGGTGGCGCAGCAAACGCTGTTCTCGCCTGTGCAGCGTGACGCAGAACGCACTCGCTACTGGACCGATGGCTGGGACGGCTACCCGGCCGAGCGCGAGCGCGTGCTCGCCGCGATGCAATCGAGCGCACTGCGTAACCCTGTGGTGTTGGGCGGTGATGTGCACGCCAACTGGGTGTGTGACATCAAGCGCGACTACGCTCATCCCAGCGCCCCCACGCTGGGCACCGAGCTGTGCGGCACCAGCATCACCTCAGCATCCAACCGGAGCGCCGCGCGCACTGCGCAGATGGCGCAGCACAACCCCCACGTGCGCTTTGCTGAAAGCACGCAGCGTGGCTATGGCGTATTGGATCTGGGGGCGCGCGAGCTGCGTATCACCCTGCGGGTGGTGGACGATGTGCAAAAGGAAGCGCCCGCCGTATCCACCCTGGCGCGCTTTGTGGTGGCCGAGGGCGAGCCCGGGGCGCAACGCGTGAGTGCGTAGGTTGGCGGTGAGCGCAGCGAACCCCAACATCGGCGCATCGACACCGGTGGGCGTTGGGGTTCGCCGCACTCACCGCCAACCTGCATCCTTACTGCATTGGCCCCAGATAACGCGCCTGCAGTGCATCGAAGGCGGTGGCGCCGGCGGCCAGGCGCAGGCGGTCGATGAGGGCCACGGGCAGGCGGGCGCTGCCATATTCGGCATTCAGAATTTCCGGCAGCTCATCGTCCAGTGAACGCGTGCCGCTGCTGGTCAGGCTGATGGCCCGATCCAGCGCCAACCAGAAGGTGGAGCCCTCTGTCATGAGCAGGCGATAGGCATCGGGGTCCTGACTTTCAATGCGCGCCTGAAAGCCAATCAGGGTGCCGCTGGGGGTGGCCTCGGGCGCCAGATAGGCGCTCTCCATGGTGGCAATGGTGGCCGCATCGAGCGCGCTGAACGACAGCGCTTTGCGCACGTAATACTCGGACAGGCTGGTACTGACCCACAGCGGCAGACGTGACGGGACCATCAACGCAAACTGGCTTTGCAACAGGGTGGCCAGTGTGTAGGGCAGCTGGGCGGGCGCTGCCACGCCTTTTTGCGTGACCACGTTGGCCAGGGCGGCGTGGCCGCCACTGGTGGCCCCCAGTCCGCCTTGTTTGGCATCAATGGGCAGCCACACCACCAGGGAGGGCGTCAGCGGCACCTGCGCGGTTTGTGCAAAACGGATGACGGCCTGGGCGTGGGCCCGCTCCAGCGCCTGCAGGGCATCGAGCGCACCGGGCGCCAGACGCGCGTAGGTGAATTCATGCTCGCCCATGCGCAGGCGACTTAAGGGGGCGTTGCCAATCAGCAGGTATTCCGCGGGTTCGTCGCGCGTGGGCAAATACATTGCGGGGGCGGTACTGGGATCGGCCGGCTTGTCGGTCATGGCCATGCCGCCGCGTACTGGGCTTGCGCCGCGGATGAGCACGCGCGCGCCTTCGGTGCCTGGCCAGCGCAGCAGCGAGACGGGCTCAGAGAGCACCCACGACTTGGAGCCGGGGTGAAAGAGGTTTTCTTGCGCTGAGGCATCAAACCCTTGCGTACCCAGTGTGGCAAAGGCCACCGTCCAGGTGATGCGCGTGCATCCGCGGGGGGGCAGCATCCAACCCGCTTCGTTGCGCTTGAGCGCGGCCCCATCGCACTGCACCTGGCTCACCAGCTCACGCACGCCTTGAGCGCTGCTGCGTGTGGTGAGCGGGGTGCGACTGACGATGCGCACATTCGCTTTTATGTTGTCCGACGGGGGCGCCACCACTTCGACCCGCGCCACCAGGGGTTGCGAAGGGTTGAAGCTGATGCGGTAATCGAGCGCCTGTCCTGTGGTGGGAAGGAGCAGCGCAGTGCTGAAGAGTGCGCAGGCGAGGATGGATTTCATGGCGGACTCCTGGGTGGAATTGATGTGTAGGTTGGCGGTGAGCGCAGCGAACCCCAACACCGATCGTTGTTATGGCGACCGTGTTGGGGTTCGCTGCGCTCACCGCCAACCTACAGAAATACAAAACTTCTTAGCTTGGGCCGGGCTTGTTGCCCGCTTCCGTTTGCACGCGCAGCCGGATGTGCAGCTCGCGCAACTGACGTTCATCCACTTCGCCGGGCGCTTGCGTGAGCAAGCATTGGGCGCGCTGGGTTTTGGGGAAGGCAATCACGTCGCGCAGCGAATCGGCGCCGGCCATCAGCATCACAAAGCGGTCTAGCCCCAGTGCAATGCCGCCGTGCGGGGGCGCGCCGTATTGCAGGGCGTCGAGCAGAAAACCAAACTTGGTGCGCTGCTCGTGAGCGTTGATCTTGAGGGCGCTGAACACTTTCTCTTGCACGTCAGCGCGGTGAATCCGCACCGAGCCGCCGCCCAACTCGATGCCGTTGAGCACCATGTCGTAGGCCTTGGCTTTGCAACGCGCGGGGTCGGTTTCCAGGTAGTCCTCGTGGCCGTCCTTGGGGCTGGTGAAGGGGTGGTGCGCCGCCACGTAGCGGTCTTCGGCTTCGTCGTATTCAAAGCTGGGGAAGTCGATGACCCACAGCGGCCGCCAGCCCTCTTGCATCAGGCCATGGCTGCGACCGAATTCGCTGTGACCGATTTTCACGCGCAAGGCGCCCAGCGCATCGGCCACCACTTTGGCGCGATCGGCGCCGAAGAAAATCAGGTCGCCGTCTTGCGCGCCGGTGCGCTCAAGAATTTGCGTCAGCGCGGCATCGTGAATGTTCTTCACGATGGGCGATTGCAGGCCGTCGCGCCCTAGCGCTTTTTCGTTCACCTTGATGTAGGCCAGACCTTTGGCGCCGTAGATCTTCACGAACTCGGTGTAGCCATCAATCTCGGAGCGCGGCAACTGGCCACCGCCGGGCACGCGCAGTGCGGCCACGCGGCCGTCTTTGAGTTCGGTGGCGGCTTTGAAGACCTTGAACTCCACCTCGCGCATCACGTCGGTGAGTTCCGTCAGTTGCAGGTTCACGCGCAGGTCGGGTTTGTCTGAGCCATAAAGGCGCATGGCGTCGTCATGCGTCATGACGGGGAAGTGCGGCAACTCCACGGCCAGGACGTCTTTGAACACATGGCGCACCATGTCTTCAAACATGGCGCGAATTTCTTCTTCGCCCAGGAACGAGGTCTCGCAGTCAATCTGCGTGAACTCGGGCTGACGGTCAGCACGCAGGTCTTCGTCACGGAAGCACTTGGTGATCTGGTAGTAGCGATCAAATCCCGCCACCATCAACAACTGCTTGAAGAGTTGGGGTGATTGGGGCAGCGCAAAGAACTGGCCTGCATGCACGCGTGAGGGCACCAAGTAGTCGCGTGCACCCTCGGGCGTGCTCTTGGTGAGCATGGGGGTTTCCACGTCGATGAAGCCCTTGGCGTCCAGATACTTGCGCACGGCCATCGAGACTTTGTAACGCAGCATTAGGTTTTGTTGCATGTGGGGGCGGCGCAAATCCAGCACACGGTGCGTGAGGCGCGTGGACTCGGACAGATCCTCGTCGTCCAGTTGGAACGGAATCGGCACGGAAGGGTTGAGGATCACCAGTTGCTGACACAACACCTCAATCTGTCCCGAGGTCAGCGTGCTGTTGGCGGTGCCTTCAGGCCGCGCGCGCACCAGGCCGGTGACCTGCACGCAGTACTCGTTGCGGATTTTTTCGGCGGTGGCAAACACCTCTTTGCGGTCGGGGTCGCACACCACCTGCACCAGACCTTCGCGGTCGCGCAGGTCGATAAAGATCACGCCGCCGTGATCACGCCGCCGGTGCACCCAACCAAACAAGGTGACCACTTGACCGGTGTAGCGGCCATCGACCAGACCGCAGTATTCGGTACGCATAAGAACTCCAGAAAGAGGGAAGGGATTGAGGTGTCAGCCTGAATGAGGCTGACCCGGCGTGGTCAGTGCCGAAGCATGCACGCCGCGCGGCGCACCGGGCGCGACCACGCCCAACGACACATGAAACTTGAGCGCATCGTCGACGCTGATATCAACATCGTGCGTGCGACTGGTGTGCATCATCAGCACGTAGCCCGAGGTGGGGTTGGGCGCGGTGGGCACGTACACGGTGACAAAACCCGGGCCCAGTTGGGCCGCGGCTGCACCTTGGGGCTCGCCCACCACAAAGGCCAAGGTCCATTGCCCGGGCTGCGGAAACTCCACCAGCACCACTTTGCGAAACGATTTGCCGCTGTCTTTGAGCAGGGTGTCCGACACCTGCTTCACGCTGGAATAAATCGAGCGCACAAAAGGAATGCGGCGCAGCAGCCCATCGCCCCAGCGAGCGAGCTGGCGGCCGACAATGTTGGTGGCCAGCACGCCCGTCAGCAACACCACTAGGACAGCCAGCAGGGCGCCGAGCCCCGGGATGCGAAAGCCCACCACGGCCTCGGGCCGCCAGGCCTCGGGCAACAGCAGCAGGGTCTGGTCCATCCAGCCCACGAGGGCGTTGAGGATCCACAGCGTGACCCCCAGGGGTAGCCACAACAGCAGGCCGGTCAACAGATATTTGCGAAAGTGGATCACGACTCACTCGCAGAGCTGCTGGGCGCCGCAGGCGCAGCAGCAGGGGTGGAGGGGGTGGAAGTGGCGGAAGCGGCTGAGGGGCTCGGCGCGGCGCTGTCTTTGGATTCGGTTTTGGTTTCCGGCGCAGTGCTTGTTGTTGAATCTTTCGCACCGCCTTCCTTCTTTTTTCCGCTATCGCGAAAGTCGGTGGCGTACCAGCCGCTGCCCTTGAGCTGAAAGCCGGCGGCGGTGACCTGTTTGGAAAACGCGGTGGCGCCACACGACGGACACACCGTCAAAGGCTCGTCGGACATTTTCTGCAGCACGTCTTGTTCGTGCCCGCAGGTGGCGCACTTGTAGGCGTAGATCGGCACAGCGAAAACTCCGAAATGTTGCGGGTTGAAATCAGGAAAATTGCAAAGGGCGCGGATTATAGGAACCCCTCAGGAACCCCGGGCATTCAGGCCAGAATGCGGCACGTAGCATCACCCTTTTGGCCACCGCAACTTTGCGCATACTCACACGCTGCCCGCCATGCCCTATGTGACCACCTTGCTTCGCGGTGTTGCGGCTTGCGCGCTCGTTGCCCTGAGTTTTTGTGTGGACGCGCAGATGTCGGCGCAGGCGCTGGCGCGGTACGAGTCTTCTGGGCCCTTCACCTCCGAGGTCTGGGATGCGCGCTGGTTTGATGCTGCGCGCCAGCGCAGGCTGCCGGTGCGGGTGCGGGTGCCCAATGAAACGAAGGCGTCTGTGGAAGCGCAGGCGCCTGTGGACGAGGGTGCACGGCAGGACTCCAGGCGCCACCCCATCATTGTGTTCACCCACGGTCTGGCGGGCTCGATCGATACCGGGCAGCTGTGGGCGGAGCACTGGGCCAGCCACGGTTTCATCGTGATTCATGTGCAGCATCCGGGCAGCGACGAGGCCGCCATGGCCAACAAAAAAAATCCGCGCCGCGCCATGCGCAAGGCCACGCAGAGTACGCAGTACGCCGCGCGCTTGCGCGACCTGCGCTTTGTGCTCGATGAGCTGGAATTACTGCGCAATCTGCGGGGCACGGCGGCGCTGGAGCGCGAATCCCCTGAGCGGGTGCGTCTGGCGCAAGCGGCTGACTTTGCCCACATTGGGCTGGCGGGCCATTCCATGGGCGCCATTTCTGTGCAGCGCATGGCGGGGCAGAACACGGCTGGCAAAGGCGCCCAGGGCCCCGGCCCCGAATACGAGCCGCGGGTGCACGCCTTCCTGGCCTTCAGTCCTACGGCACGCAACGCACAGGCCGCACCGCAGTTTGCGCATATCGACAAACCATTTTTCAGCGTGACCGGTTCGCTCGACGGCAAGGGGCCCGTGCGACGTGATCCTTCAAGCGGTGGCGCTGTGCGCGTGCAGCGTGTGGTGCCGTTTGAAGGCATGAGTGGAGAGAACAAATACTTCTTGAGTCTGCTGGGCGCCGGGCACATGGTGTTTGCCGGCGATGCAGGCCGCAGCACCACCGTGCCGGACAAAATTCGCGACTTCGAGCATGTGCGCATCACACGCACGTTGAGCGCGGCGTACTGGCTGGCGTGGTTGTCGGACGATGTACAGGCACGTGCCGCGCTGGAAGAGGGCGCGTTGTACGTGGGCCCCGCGGGGCAATTCAGCATGAAGGCGGCCACCCCCACCGCGTCCACCTCGCGCGCCACCCCACAGTGAAGACTGACGCAGCACGGTTGTGGACTGCACCCGCATGGGGGCTGGCCTTGTTGCTGGCGTGTTAAGGGGCTGTCACCACGAGAATGACCCGTGCGCCGGGCCTGCAAGGGGCGCAGCGCGAGGCGCAGACCGAAGGTCAGGGTGGATCCCCTGCCCGAGGGCTGCAACGAAGCGATGCACCCCTTGCAGGCCCGGCCCTTCGGGTGCCCCTCCAGAGCGGGCGCACTCATCGTTGCAAATGCTCGCCGGGGAACCACCCCGGCTGTGCTTTGCGCCTCGATTGCGCCCGCTCTGGAGGGGCACGCACGGGTCATTCTCGTGGTGACAGCCCCTTAGCATGCTGGGCCCATTCACCATTGATACGTATCTGCCGGCCTTTGCGGGCATCACACGTGCGCTCGATACCACGCCCGTGCAGATGCAGCAGACCCTGTCGGCGTATCTCTTTGGTTTTGCGCTGATGAATCTTTTTCACGGCGCGCTGGCCGACAGCTTCGGCCGGCGACCCGTGGTGTTGTGCGGTGTGGCGGTGTTTACCTTGGCCTCGGTGGGTTGCGCGTTGTCGCACACGGTTGGGCAACTGGTGTTCTTCCGCGCGGTGCAGGGGTTGGCCACGGGCGCGGGCATTGTGGTGTCGCGTGCAGTGATTCGCGATGTATACCCCCCAGCGCAGGCGCAGCGCGTGATGTCGCAGGTGACGATCTTTTTTGGCGTGGCGCCCATGGTGGCGCCGCTGGTCGGCGGACTGCTTTATGTGCACATGGGGTGGCAGGCCATCTTCTGGTTCCTGGCCGGCCTGGGTGCGCTCTTGTGGCTGGCCAATGTGTGGCTGTTGCCCGAGACGTTGCCTGCGGGTGATGTGCAGCCCTTCAATGTGCGCAACCTCATGCGCGGTTATGCGCAACTGCTCACGCATCGCGACTTTCTCTTGCTCACGCTAGCCAGCGGCATTCCTTTTAACGGCATGTTTCTCTATGTGCTGGCAGCCCCGGCGTTTCTGGGCGAGTTGCTGGGTTTTGCGCCCACCGAGTTCTACTGGTTCTTTTGTGCCACCGTGGCCGGACTCATGGGCGGGGCGGCGGTCAGTGGACGCTTGGCCGGGCGCGTGAGCCCGCGCCGGCAAATCCGCTGGGGTTTCACGATCAGGATCCTAAATCCGGCAGTTGACCGCTTGTGCTCTTTGAGCAAGAGAATAGTTTCAACGTTTTGCAGCTTCGCGCGCATTTGCCCGATGGGTGGGAGCGCTACGCACGGCATAGCGGGCACGGCGGGCTGCCTGGCGTTGTTGCTCGTCGTAGCAAGGGTGCGACTTGCGTCCTTCTCGCGCCTAGCCAGACAGCCCACCGTACCCACTCTGCCGTGCGTTCAACCGCCGGACTTAGGATGGTGGGCGCCTCGCTCGTGAACATCGCGGCCAATCACTTGTGGGTGGTGCAGGCATGGTGGGCCTTGCCACCGATAGGCGTGTTTGCGTTTGGCTGGTCAGTGATGGTGCCCGCCGTCACGATTCTTGCGCTGGATCTGGTGCCTGAGCGGCGCGGTATGGCCTCGTCGCTGTTGGCGGTGGTGGGCAGTGCGGCCAACGGGCTGGTGGCTGGTGTGCTCACACCCTGGGTCATGCACTCGACGCGCGCGCTGTCGCTCGCTTCGTTTGGGTTGATGTGCGTTGGGCTTGGCGCCTGGTTGGTCGTACGGCGGCGCGTGCTGCATGCGGATCACGGTGTGTAGGCCGGGTTGGCCCCGTAGCCCGGATACCGGCAGGAATTCGCGCCATTCGATGCGATCAAATGTAAATATTTGCCAGTACAAATAGACCCCCGCGTCAATTTCTCTTCAACAACTCATCTCCATGCAAACCCTGCTCAACCTGCTGGCCGCCATTGCCCTTCTGGTCTGGGGCACGAACGTGGTGCGCAACGGGGTGCTCAGAGTGGCCGGCGGCAGTCTGCGGCACGTGCTGCGTCGCGGCATGCGTCACCGCACCAGTGCGTTTGTCTCTGGGTTGGGCGTTACCGCCCTGCTGCAAAGCTCCACAGCCACGGCGCTGCTGGCCTCATCGTTTGTGGGCAATGGGCTGATACGCACCTCGGCCGCGCTGGCGCTAATGCTCGGGGCCGATGTGGGCACGGCCCTGATGGCGGTGCTCTTCTCGTTTGATCTGTCATGGCTTGCGCCATTGGCCATTGTGGTGGGCGTGGTGCTGTATCTGTCGCGCAAGAACGAGCACGCGGGGCAGGTCGGCAAGGTGGTGCTCGGTGTCGGGCTGATGATTCTGGCCTTGCAGATGATCCACACCACCACGGCCCCGCTGGCGCAGGCTGCCGGACCCAACGGTTCCATGCGGGCGCTGTTCGCGGGCATCTCGAGCGATATTTTCATGGCGGTGCTGGTGGGCGCGGCCTTTGCGGTGATGTGCTGGTCCAGCCTGGCGGTGGTGCTGCTCACCGCCACGCTCACCACCGCACATGTCTTGCCTCTACCCGCGGCGCTGGGCTTGGTGCTGGGTGCCAATCTAGGCAGCGGTCTGCTGGCGGTCATGGCCACTTGGCGTGCGGATGCAGTCACGCGCCGTGTGCCCGTGGGCAATCTGCTGTTCAAAACGCTGGGCGTGGCTTTTGCGCTGGCGTTGCTGCCGTTTGCGTTGCCCTACATCAGTGCTGCTATTCAGAAAGAGGGCCTGCCGCCGATGCAGGCCATCGTGGTGTTTCATCTGTTGTTCAACCTGATGATCGCGGCCTTGTTCATCCGCCTGACCCGCCCGGTGGCGCAACGAGTCGAACGTTGGTTGCCCATGCCTGTCGCCTCGGATCTGCCGGGCACGCCGCGCCACCTCGATGCACTGGCCCTGGCCACGCCCCCGCTGGCCATAGGCAATGCGGCGCGTGAAGCCATCCGCCTGGCCGACATCGTGCAGGACATGCTCACCGGTTTGTTAGAAGTGTTGCGCAGCAATGATTCGGTGCGCGCCCAGCAGTTGCGTGCAGATGACGATGCCATCGACCGACTGTATTCAGCCATCAAGCGTTATCTGGCGCAGATCAGCCGCGAGGCGCTGGAGTCGCACGAGTCGCGCCGCTGGACCGACATCATTCAGTTCACCATCAACATGGAACATGTGGGCGACATCATCGAGCGCACGCTGGCCGATGTGGCGGAACGCAAGATCCAGCAAGGCCTGTCGTTTTCCGATGCGGGTATGCAGGAAATTGCGGATCTACACGAGCGGCTGCTTGCCAACCTCAAGCTCACGGTGGCGGTGTTTCTCAATGGCGATCTGAAAAGCGCGCAACAGCTCATGGCCGAAAAAGTGCGCTTTCGTGAGCTGGAAATGAAATACGCCGACCTGCATCTGCGGCGCTTGTCAGACAACACCTTGCAGTCGCTGGAAACCAGCTCACTGCATCTGGACCTGCTCTCCGAGTTTAAACGCATCAACTCGCTGTTCTGCTCGGTGGCCTACCCGATTCTGGAATCTGCGGGTGTGCTTGCGCCCACGCGCATCAAGAGCCCGCAGATGGATACGCCGCAGGTCGATGCGCTGCAAGCGCCCAGTGCGCCGGGCAAGGGACCGGAGCCGGGTGCGCCTGATCCCAAATCCTCCAACCCATCCACAACGGCGCTGCATGCTTCCCACGTGCAGGCGCATTGACCCGGATATTTCACGCACAATTCCGGCCCGCCCTACTTCGCCGGAACCCTATCGTGTCCCACACCCGCTACAGCGCCGCGCTCTCATCCGTAGAGCGCAATGAATTCGTGCCCTTTATGCACACGCTGATCGGCTTGGCCTGCGCCATCATTCGGCCCCTGTTTCTGACCGATACGCCCGTGATGACCAAGGCCGATGCCACGCCGGTGACGCAGGCCGATCGCGCCACCGAGCAGGCGCTGCGCAAACAAATTCAGGCGCACTACCCGCAGCACGGGGTGTTGGGCGAGGAGTTCGGTTCCACTGAGGCCGCCGGTGGTCCGGTGCGCTACCGCTGGGTGCTCGACCCCATAGACGGAACGCGCGCCTTCATCACCAACTGCTTTTTGTTTGGCACTTTGATTGCGCTCGAGCGTGATGACGGTCAGGGCTGGCGGCCGGTGTTGGGCACGCTGGCGCATCCGGCAGCGGGCGTGGCGCTGATCGGTCATCGTGATGAAACGCGGCTCTATGCCAGTGACGGCAGCCAACGGGTGGTGCGTGTGCGTGCCTGCGCGCGCATGGAAGAGGCCACGCTGCTTACTTCTTCGCACTGGGCCAGTGCTGAGCAAAACAGTGCTGCACATGTGGCGCGTATTGCGGAGCTGGCGGCACGTGCGCGCCTGTACCGCACCTGGGGTGACTGCTTTGGTTACTTTGCGCTGGCTACGGCAGGCGCTGATGTCATGCTCGACCCGGTGCTGTCTTACTGGGATGTGGCAGCGCTGGTGCCGGTGATTGAAGGCGCTGGTGGGCGCGTCAGTAGCTGGATGGGGGGCAATCCGCTGACCTCGCCTTCACTGATTGCCACCGCGGGCCCGCTGCATGACCATGTATTGCAGCAGCTGCACGGAGCAAAACACTAAAACGGCGTATCCGTGACCCACTGTGGCCCGTTGTTGACGCCACCCACCCGCAGCGTGCCGGGGCTGCTGGCACCTGTGGCTGAATCGCCTACGGCCAGGCCGCTGCCTTCGTCAAAGTGATAGAGCGCCGCGGTGTTGCCGTCGGCTACAAACGGCGCAATGGGCCGAGAAAACAGGCCCAGGTAGCGCAACGAGTTGGACACGCGCACTTCATCGAGCAGTCCACGGAACGAGGGGAACGCGGCACCCGCGTCATGTTTTTCGGCGCCCAGCACCAGAAAGGGGTCGCTGTTGGGGTACAGGGTGGTGCGCGCCGTGTTGTAGTGCACGTCCAAACTGGCGTTGGCATTCAACACCTGCGCATCAAGCGAGCCATCAACAAAAAGCTGCATCTGACCGGTGGCGCGCTGGCGTGTGACGGCGATGTGATGCCACTGACCGTTGAGCACAGGGGTCACGCCGCACAGGGTCACGCCCGCGGTGCCGCGCGCCACACCAAAAGCCACCCGTCCATCAAACAGCGAAACGCCAAAGTCACCAAAATCACCTGCGCCCTGGGTATCGCGGTCGACCACCACATTGCCATTGCGCCAGGCATTCGCACCGGTGGTGCAGCCCGTGGCGGCGTTGTCCGCCGCCGCGCCCTTGATCCAAAACTCAATAGTGAAATCAGTGGCGCCCACGTTGGCAGCCGTGGTGCCTGACAGCGGAATCTTCACGCGGTCAATATCCGCTAGGCCGGTACCGAAAAACTGTAATGCCGATTTTGTGGTGGGCAGTGGATCAGGTGGGGAGAAGCCCAGGTTGCTGTTCCCTCCGCTTGCCCCACCACCGCACGCCGACAGCAGAGCCGAGAGCAAGGGTGCCAGCAGCAGCGTGGTGATGAGTTGAGTGCATTTGATCGAACTGAAATTCAACATCGGCACCTTTGGAACACGGGTTTGGAGAGCAAAGCGCTTACACAGTAGTCAGCAAGTGGGGCGACAACAGCTGCTCGGAAACCCGCATAACACGGGGCTGCACGCTTGAGGGTTTTCGAGTCAACTGTCGCCTGATGAGTAATATCCACCCGCCGCTTCACCTGCTTGAGGCGTTCATTTGACCCGACTCTGAATCGCCTGCCAACAATCCAAACGTCTGATCTGTGGATACGCCTTTGTTTCTGACCTCGGGCCCCTTGGCCAGCTCGACCTTGCTGGTGGCCGTGGCCGAAATGGGCGACAAGACACAGTTGCTCGCTTTTGTGCTGGCCGCGCGCCTGAAGAAGAAGTTACCCATCGTGTTGGGCGTCTTGTGCGCCACGCTGCTCAACCATGGCTTGGCCGGTTCCGTGGGGGCGGGGCTTGCGCATGTGCTGCAACCGCAAACCCTCAAATGGATTGTTGCAGTCAGCTTTTTTGCCTTTGCACTCTGGGCGCTCAAGCCCGATGAGCTGGATGCACCGGAAAAACTTTCGGACGCCAGCGTGTTCTGGACCACCACCGTGGCGTTTTTCTGGGTGGAGATGGGCGACAAGACGCAGTTGGCCACCGTGGCGCTGGCCGCGCGTTATGACGCGCTGGTGGCGGTGGTGCTGGGCACCACGCTGGGCATGATGATCGCCAACGTGCCCGCGGTGTGGCTGGGTGAAGCGCTGGCTGCGCGGGTGAATTTCAAAGTCATGCGCTGGGTGGCCGCGGCTTTGTTCGCGCTGCTGGGCGTGCTGGCGGTTCTTTACTAAGCCATGGCCCACTACACCCTCGAAGGTCAGGAACTGGCGTGCACGCGTGGCGAGCGGGTGCTGTTTCAGCATCTGAATCTTCGAGTGGGGGCCGGACAGGGCCTGTACATCGCCGGCGAAAACGGCGCAGGCAAAACCAGTTTGCTGCGCATGTTGTGCGGGCTGCTCGCGCCCAGCGCGGGCCAGGTGTTGTGGCAAGGCACGTCCATCAACCAACAGCGTGAGACGTTCGGCCATGCGCTGGCTTACGTCGGCCACGTCAACGGCGTGAAAGACGATTTGAGCGCGACTGAGAATTTGCACTTTGCCACCGCGCTGGCGGGGCGCGCGGTCGACGCCTCGCGCATCAGGCAGGCGCTGGCGGCATTTGGGTTGGGCTCACGCGCCGCATTGCCCGCGCGCGTGCTCTCGCAAGGGCAAAGGCGTCGCCTGGCTTTAGCGCGCCTGACCTTGCTGCACGACGCGCCGCTGTGGATTCTTGATGAACCGTTCACCGCGCTCGACACCCTAGGCGTCGCGTTGTTGAGTGCGGTCATTGAAGACCAGCTCGCGCGTGGTGGCATGGTGGTGCTCACGACGCATCAGGAGGTGGCGCTGCCCGCATCGGTGCTGCGCCTGGAACTCAATGTGGAGGTGCCCGCATGAGCGCACTGTGGACGCTCGTGCAACGCGACGCCCTGCTCGCCCTGCGCCAGCGTGCCGACGTGGCCAACACCTTGCTCTTCTTTGTGGTGGTGACCGCCATGGTGCCGCTGGGCGTGGGGCCCGAGCCCGCCATGCTGCGTTCCATTGCGCCCGGTGTGGTGTGGGTGGCTGCGCTGCTGGCATCCATCGTGTCGCTGCACCGCTTGTTCGCCGCGGATCACGCCGATGGCACCTTGGAGCAATTGCTCCTCACCCGTGAACCCCTCGTGTTGCTGGCGTTGGGCAAGGTGCTGGCGCACTGGCTGGCCACGGGCTTGCCGGTGGTGCTGATGGCTGCACCGTTAGGGTTGATGTTCGGCTTGTCGGGCGAGGCCATTGCCGTACTGGCGCTTTCATTGTTGCTGGGCACCCCCGTCCTCTCCCTGCTGGGCGCCGTGGGCGCGGCACTGACCCTGGGGCTGCGTGGCGGCGCGGTGCTGGTGGCTTTGCTGGTGTTGCCACTGACCGTGCCCGTATTGATCTTTGGTGCCGGCGCGGTTGAGGCGCTGGCCGGTGGCCAATCGCCCGCCAGCCATTTGCTGCTGCTCGCCGCCCTCTGCCTCGCCGCATTGGCGCTAAGCCCTTGGGCCATCGCGGCTGCGCTGCGGATCTCTTTGGAATAATGCTTTGGTGCCTCCCATGACCACCGCCCGCGAGAAAGAAGCCGAGCTGCTCAGCCGTTGCGCCACGGCGGCACGTGAAGCCGCGGGTACGGCTCACGATCAGCGCGAGGCCAATGTTTTTCGACTGGCTGCGATGGTGGTGCAATCGCGTTTTCCAAGTGAAGCAGCCAGTCTGATGCGCGCCAGCGAACGCTATTTTGCGGGCCATCCCCAGGAGCGCTTGGCGGCAGAGGACGTGATGCATCACGGTTGGGTCATCAGTTTGCCGCGGTTGCGTGACAGATTGAGTCGTCTGCTGTGCAGTCGGTCAGGATGCCCGGTTTGAATTTTGGATATGCCCCCATGGCAAGAACACACGTCACCCCGGCGCAGGCCGGGGGCCAATTAACGAGCGCTTCAATTTGGCCCCCGGCCTGCGCCGGGGTGACGGACTTACGTAGGCATCGGAGCTGCCGCGCTTGCGCCGCGCAGACTCCTGACCGGCCTCTCGTTTTTCAGTAGCGTTCACAACCCATCGAATCCACCAGGCCACTCACTTGCTTCGCATCATTTCATCACCCCTGTATCGCTACGCCGCCCCGGCCGAGTTCTATCGTCTGGCGGGCAAGCTGGCGCCGTGGTTCTATGGCATCGCTGCGGTGCTCACGATCTACGGCTTGTATCTCGGTTTTTTTGTGGCGCCCACCGATGCGCAGCAGGGCGAGGTCTACCGCATCATCTTCATTCACGTGCCTGCAGCGTGGATGGCCATGTTCATCTACCTGGTCATGGCGTTTTGGGCGGGCATCGGGCTGGCCTTCAACACGCGCCTGTCATCGATGCTGGCCTTGGCGCTGGCGCCCACCGGGGCGCTGATGGCGGCGCTGTCTTTGTGGACGGGCGCACTGTGGGGCAAGCCCACCTGGGGCACGTACTGGGTGTGGGATGCGCGTATGACCTCGACCCTGGTGTTGCTGTTTCTGTACCTCGGCTTCATGGCGCTGCACGCGGCCATTGACGATGTGCGTCGCGCCGACCGGGCCGCGGCCTTGCTGGCGCTGGTGGGTGTGGTCAATGTGCCCATCATCTATTTCTCAGTGAAATGGTGGAACACCTTGCACCAGGGTGCCTCAGTGCGGCCCGGGGCGTCCACCATGGCCGACGTCATGCTGCAGACCCTGATGGTGATGGTGTTTGCCTTGTGGGCGTATTGCATTGCTGTGGTACTTACGCGGGTGCGCGTCATCACGCTGGAGCGTGAGCGCGCCGCAAACTGGGTGAAGGAGCTGGCGCCATGAATTGGGGCAGTGCAGAGAATTTTTTCGCCATGGGCGGGCAGGCCTGGCCGATGTGGGGTTCGTACGGCGTGATGTTGTGTGCACTCGTGGCCGAGCTGTGGCTGCTGCGTCGGCGCCGGTTGCGCGCGCGCCAATTAATTTCTACGGGAATGGATAAATCGGGATATAGGTCATGAAGCCGCGCCATAAACGTTTGTTGCTCATTGGCGTGGCCTTGCTGTTGCTGGCCGGCGCTGTGGCACTGGTGCTCAGTGCCTTTCGCGAGAACCTGGTGTTCTTTCATTCGCCCAGCGATGTGGCGCAGGGCAAAGCGCCGGTGGGGCGTCCCTTTCGCATTGGCGGGCTGGTGGAAACCGGCAGCCTCAAGCGCGATGGCGTGACGGTGAGCTTTCGTGTGACCGATACCGTCAACACACTTGCGGTGACCTACACCGGCATCCTGCCTGACCTGTTCCGTGAAGGAAAAGGCGTGGTCGCGCAAGGCCGCATGGGTGCGGGTGGCGTGTTCGCCGCTGCTGAAGTGCTGGCCAAACATGACGAGAACTACATGCCGCCCGAGGCCAGTCATGCGTTGGAGCAGGCCGCTAAAGCGCAGAAGTCTCTTAAGCCTGCGCAAGCGGAACAGTAATGCCGCTCATGCAAGCCGTCCTACGCATCGTCGCCCCGGCGCAGGCCGGGGCCCAATTTGGAACGCTCGCAATTGGGCCCCGGCCTGCGCCCTGTCTCTTGATCACATCTCGCACAGCGGCTTGCGTAGTTCCACTGCGCTCCCATTTGCGTTGCTGCGCGGTTTTGCGCAGCGCCTTTCCCTCACCCTCGGTCCCTCTCCCGGTGGGAGAGGGAGGTTTAAAGCCCCTCTCCCCCCGGGAGAGGGGTTGGGGGAGAGACAGGGAATTCAAGCCGTGCGCGGCTCGCCTGTTGAGCGGTGTCGGCTTGCA
>CAZZAD010000015.1:0-21851 GCA_964652055.1 uncultured Burkholderiaceae bacterium
CGAACTTCACCACCAGCATTGCCGGCGCCACGCTTTATGTCTACGTACTCAAGCCGGACAACAGCACGCTCAAGAGCACCACGTTCACGGCATCGAGTACCGCCACTACACCGCTTGTACTGGACTTGCCAGTGCTGCCGACGACCGGCACGTACACGGTGCAGGTCTACCCGTACAACAACGGTTACTCGGACGTGATCAGCACCTTCAGTGGCCAGGTGCTGCTGTCGCAAGACGTGGCCGCCACCTTGGCCACTAACGGCACGCCGACCAACATCACCATTGCCTCACCCGGCCAGACTGCGCGCCTGAGTTTTACGGGTAACGCAGGTAAAGACTGGGTGATGAACCTTTCAGCCCTGACACTCACGGGTAGTGGCCCCTATCTGAACTACACCGTCAAGAAGCCCGATGGTTCGTATCTCACCAGTGGCTACTGCTACCCCGCGGGCAATGGCTGTTCGGTGCAGAGCTACAACCTTGCGGCCAGTGGTACGTACACGGTAGAGATCACCCCGTACCCGGCAGGCTCCACGGGCACGTTCACGGTTAAGTCATGGGAATCGAGCCGCGTCACGGGTGCACTCACCATCGGTACCAGCAGCACCTACACCAGCACGGTGCCGGGGCAGGTGGTGCAGTACACATTCAGCGGTACGGCAGGGCAACTGCTCAAGATGAACCTGTCGGCGTTCACCACATCCATCAGTGGTGCCACGCTTTATGTGGTGATCGTTAAGCCCGACAGCACTGCCTTCACCAGCAACACATTTACTGCGGCCTACACCACGCCCAATCCGTGGTCGCTGGATGTACCTGCGCTGCCCACCACGGGCACTTACACCGTGCAGGTGTACCCGTACAACAACGGTTACTCAGACGCCATCACCACCTTCACCGGCCAAGTTCTGCTCAACCCCAGATAAGCCGCCACGGCCTGACATCAAAACCACTGCATTCGTCGCCCATCTGTTGAAAGACGCGCTTTATGAACCTGCACAAAACATCCGCCCTGCTCGCCTGCCTGACGCTTCTTGCCCTGGCCCCGCATGCCTCAGCCCAGGGTTCAGTGCCCGCCGCAAAGTCAGAACAACGCGTAGCGCCGGGCGCCAGCGTCGTGCTGCTGTCCAACGGCACGCAGCTCAGCGTGCAAGGCGCGCAAGCGTGGCTCACGGATTTGAGTAGCGGGCAGCGTCTTGAACTCAAGCGCGGCCCGTTGACCGCGCGCACGCAAGCGGCCCTGGTGGTGGTACCCGATGGCAGCGTGTGGTTGCTGGGTGGGGTCGATAGCCAGGGCGTGCCCCTGCGCAGCGTGGAGCGCTTTAACCCGCAGACGCAAAGTTTTGAAGCCATCAACAGCCCGAGCTTGAATCTCATCGCCCGCAGCCAACACAGCGTCACCTTGCTCCTTGATGGCCGCATCTTTATTGCCGGCGGGCAGGGCGCCAATGGTCAGGCACTGAGCGACATTGAACTCATTGACCCGCAAAGCCGCAGCGTGGAAACCTTTAGCGCGCGCCTCAGCACCCCGCGCACCGGCCACAGCGCCAGCTACATCGCCACCGCAGCGCCGACCGACGCCATCCTCATTCAAGGCGGCACCGGCCGCGATGGCAAACCCGTGAGCGACAAAGACAGCGAAGCCTTTGAACGCAGCACCGGGCGCCTTGTTTCAGCAACTCAGTTGCCCACCGCCGCAGTGAGCATCCTGCCCACCGTACAAACCAGCCTGCCCGCCGACGGCGCCCAAGACGTCAGCGTGCAAGCGCGCATCGGCCTGCGCTTTAGCCAACCCATGCGCATGGACAGCATCCATGGCAGCACCGTCGTCCTGATGGGCCCCTCGGGCCGCGTACCCGCGCAGATCAGCGCGGCCGAAGGCGGCTGGCTCGCCTTCATCACTCCAGCGCAACAGCTTCTGCCCGGCGCCAGCTACAGCGTGCTGGTGAGCCAGGTGCAAACCCCACAAGGACAACCCCTGGCCCTGTGGTCGGCCAGCTTTCGCACGCAAACGCTGGGCGCCACTGAGCGCAGCCCCAAGGGTGTGGTCGCCCCCAAAGTGATTCCTGTTGCACCCAGTGCCGTGCCCACCCCGGCCGCACCGACCAGCGCAGACGATGACGACGACGAACACTGGACGCCCTCGGGCAACAACTACAAAGGCGACTGGACCAGTGGTCGCGAGGGCAGGGCACTGAACAACCCGCCACGGCGTGAGCAGGTGCGGCGTGCGGTGCACCCCCTTCCCTCCCCTTCAAGGGGAGGGACCGAGGGTGGGGATGGGGTACTACGTCGTGACTCCAGTCCTGATGTGAGTGCTGAGCGCAGCCCTACCGATCCCATCCCCACCCTAACCCTCCCCTTGAAGGGGAGGGAATCGAGCATTGACCTCCCCTTGAAGGGGAGGGAACTCAATACGGACCTCCCTTTGACGAGGAGCCCCTCTTCTGACTCCCTCCCCTTCAAGGGGAGGGCAGGGGAGGGGATGGGGTCAGGGTCGGAGTCTGCTTCCACGCTCACCACTGCCACCCTACCCACCACCCCCGGCGACGCCGACGGCCTACCCAGCGCCCCCGCGGGCGTCACCGCCCTGGCCGGGCAAGTGCTGCGCATCAACGGCAAGCCCTTAGCCCACGTCACCCTGCGCGTCGGCAGCATCAGCACCCAGACCGACGAGAACGGCGAGTTTCTCCTCACCCAAATTCCGTCAGGCAGCCAAGTGCTAGCCATTGAAGGCGCCAGCGCCAACCACGGCCATAAAACCTACGGCCGCTACGACTACCGCCTGAACATCACGGCCAACCAGACCAACGCGCTGCCCTTCATCATCTGGATGCCGCTGCTCGATACGAAACACGCCGTAAAAATCAGCGCTCCCACCACCAAAGAAACCATCATCACCAACCCCAAGCTGCCTGGGCTGGAGCTACGCATTCCTGCGGGCACCGTCATCCGTGACGTGAACGGAAAGATCGTCACCGAGGTTTCCATCACCCCCGTCTCAGTCGATCAAACGCCCTTCCCCATGCAATACCTGGGCGTGCCCATTTACTTCACCATCCAACCGGGCGGCGCCACCATCCAGAGCGCGGATGGCAAACCCAAATACGCCACCTTGCACTACCCCAACTACGCCCTGTTGCCCCCCGGCGCTATCACCGAACTCTTCGACTACGACCCCCAAGGCCGCGGCTGGTATGTGTACGGCCACGCCACCGTCAGCGCCGACACCATGACGCTGCAATCGCAACAAGAACTGCGCATCTATCAATTCACCGCCACCTCCGCGGCCTCGAGCGGCGGCACCCCTGGCGAGAACGATCCCCCACCGTGCGACGCCAGCCAGTGCTGCACCGGCGACCAAGACCCCGACACACCACCGCCCTCAGGCGGTTGGGAGCAAGAGGCCGACCAAGGCTCACCCCAGTGCAACAAAACCATGGACCCCGTCGACGCCGCCACCAGCCACATGGGGCATGCCGAACGCGACCTGTGCCTGCCCGACCTCATCCCCATCGACATCCGCCGCGTCTATCGCAGCGGCGACGTCGTGAACGAAGCCCCCAGCGTGCGCACCTTCGGGGCCTCCATGACCCACAGCTACGAGATGTACCTGTACATCAGCAGCACCGAAGTGGCCGTGGTCTTTCCCAACGGCTCACGCATCAAAATGCCTCACAGCAGCGCGTTCTTTCACACCCCCTCCGGCCCCCACACTGCCACCTCGGGCCGTTTTTATGGCGCGTACATCAGCCGTAGCGGTTATGACCTGATCTTCAACCTCAGAGACGGCACCAAGTGGGGCTTCAGCTACTACGGCGCCAAGCTCATGTGGCTGCAAAATCGCAACGGCAACCGCCTCACCATTGACCGTCTGGCCAGCGGCACCGGCCCCGTGAGCCGCGTCACTGGCCCCAGCGGGCGCTACGTCGACTTCAAATACAACACCTCCAACCTGATCGAGAGCATCACCGATCACCTGGGCCGCACATTTACCTACACCTACCTCACCGCCAACGGCCACCAACTCCTGAGCCAAGTCACCGACCCCCTAGGCGGCAAACGCACCTACAGCTGGGACACCCGCCTGCACGGCGTGCAACCCAACTGCAAACCGGTCGATCGCTTAACGCAAATCACCGACCCCAACGGCAACGTCATGGTGGCCAACAGCTTTGCCTGGGCCCCGCAGTGCGAGCCCAGCACCACCAGCGCCATCGTCATTGGGCACTCGGGCGGTGGCGGCGGTGGCGCAGGCGGCGGCAGCAGCAACGTCATGCGCCCCGTCAACGGCCCCGTCGACCCCAATCCCCCCGCCGTCATCACCGAGCCGTGCTACATCGCCGCCCAAACCCTGGCCGATGGCAGCACCTTCAGCTGCACCCGCACCCTGAACCTCGTCACCGGCACCACCTATCGCGTGGCCAGCGCCCAGATCACCGACCGTCGCGGCAACGTACGCAAAGCCGAGTTCGACACCAACGGCCGAGTCGTGAAAAACACCTTCCCCGTCGGCAAGGCAGAAGAACAAGTGCATCAATATGAGCGCGACGCCAGCGGCCGACTCACCGCCCAACTCGACCCCCTAAACCGCCGCACGGAATACCTCTACGACACCGCGGGCAATCTGACTCAAATCGCGCAGCACCTCAGCACCAACAGCGTGGCCCGCACGAGCTTCACTTACAACAGCCTGGGCCAACCCACCAAAGTGACCAACCCCCTGGGCTACAGCACGCGCTACAGCTACGACCTCAAAGGCAACCTCACCGCCGTAGCCAACCCCCTAGGCCAGATCTGGCGCCTCACCCGCAATGCCAAAGGTCAAGTGATCCAACTGACCGATCCGCTAGGGCAAAAGACCGTCTTCACCTATGACGGACCGGACCTAGCCAGCGTCACCGATCCCCTAGGCCGCAAAGCCACCCAGTTCAACGACGCCGTCGGCCGCCCCCTGGCCCAGACCAGCCCCACGGGGGCCAAGACCCAGACCCGCTACGACGCGCTGAACCGTCGCACCCAGATGACCACTGCCCAAGGGCACGTCATCAGCTTTGCATTCGATGCCAACGGCAACCTCAAGACCCACGCCGATGAAAAAGGCAACACCACCCAATACGCCTACAACACTCTGGGCAAGGTGATGACCAAGACCGATCCCTTGCTGCAAGTCGAGAGTTATCTGTACGAGCCCGGCGGCAAGCTCAGCCGCAAAACCGACCGCAAAGGCCAAGTTGCCGGCATCACCTACGACGCCCATGGTCGGCCAACCCAGATCGGCTTTGGCGCCACTGCGGGTGCACCCACCACCTACAAGAGCACCGTCACCCTCACCTGGGACAAAGGCAACCGCCTGACCAAGATCGTGGATTCGGTCAGTGGAACCATCACCCGCAGCTACACCGCCCTAGACCAAGTGCTGCAGGAATCCAGCCCGCAAGGCACGGTGCGTTACAGCTATGACAAGGCCGGTCAGCGTCTGAGCCAAACCGTGACGGGGCAGCCTAAGGTGAGCTACACCTATAACGCGGCGGGGCAAGTGACGCAGATCAGTCAAGACCCGGGCAGCAGTAACAACAACCAAGCGCAAGTCGTGAGTTTTTTGTACGACGCCATCGGGCGCAGAACGCAGACCACGCTGGCCAATGGCAGCACCGTGAACTACGTCTACGATGCGGCCAGTCAACTGACGGGCATGACTCACCAAAAATCGGACGGCAGCGTGATGGGGACACTGACCTACACCTATGACCTCAATGGCAAGCGCACCAGCGCCAGTGGGAGCCTGGCCAGCATTGAACTGCCCAGCCCAGTCACCGGCACCGCGTTCGATGCCAATAACCGCCTCACCCAGCACAACGGCAGCACGTATACCTACGACAAGAACGGCAACCTCACGAGCGACGGAGCGAGGAACTACGTGTGGGACGAGCGTGATCGCTTAAAGAGCATTGGCGGAGCCGCGGTTGCGAGCTTTGTGTATGACTCCATGGGCAGGCGCATCACCAAGACCGTGGCGGGAACGACCACCGGCTTCTTGTTTGATGGCCCCAACTTTGTGCAAGAGCTTGCCGGATCAGGCAGCGCTAGCCCGGTGAAGGCCAACCTGCTCACGGGCGGCATTGATGAAACGTTCCTCAGAAGCGCAACGGGCAGCGCCGCCACGCTGAGCCACTTCCTGCCCGATGCCAACAACAACGTCATTGCGTTGACGGACAGCACACAGAACATCGTCACCAGCTACAAGTACACGCCGTATGGGGAAACCACCCAGACCGGGGCGGCCAATGGCAATACGCAGCAGTACACGGGGCGGGAGAACGACGGAACAGGCCTCATGTACTACCGGGCCAGGTATTACCACCTGGGGTGCAATCGGTTTATCTCGGAAGACCCCATCGGGTGGGCCAGTGGACAGACGAATAACTATGGGTATGTGGGTGGGGATCCGGTTTCGTTTAGGGATCCCGAGGGGGAAATTGCTTTTATCCCAATAATCATTTGGGGCGCCCGCATAGCCATGGCAGGTTATGGCGCTTACAAGTCATATCAAGGTGGGTATGACGCATATATGCAAACAATGGACAATTACTGCCGTGCGGGTGATCGCATACAAAAAGTTGTCCAAGATCCTGATAGTTATATTCCAGAAACACAAAAAGCCGCACGTGCGTACGACGACGCCATGAACTTAATGGATGGGTTGAGTGAACCCGCTTTGCGCATCGTTGTTGGTGGCGCATTGATGTCGGTAGGGTTAAAGAGTCCTAAGGGAGTAGGGATTGCCGTTCTTGGTACTGCAGTCGGGATGGGAGTTGCCTCGCAAGAGCGGGGGACATCATGCGAGTAATAGATAAATTTTGGCGTTTTGGGCGCCCCGCATCCCGGGAAACCTTGTTCTACGTGTTTATACTTTTACTGATCGTTGGAAGTGCTGTTACTGTCGATTTTCAATTTTCAAGCTTGCCCGGCGCTGATGGCGTGGCACGTGGCGGGCGGCCATTTTTGGCCAGCGCAGTAGCGTTGTTGCTGACTGGCGCAACGACTTCAGTGGTTGCAATTATTGCCAAACTGATAGCCGCAATTGATTTGCCGTGGTTTTCTCAAATGCACATCGATGATTTTGATAGGAGTTTGGTTTTTGCTGGAATTTTCCAACTACTTGGAGTATTTGCCCTGATCATTCATATCGGTTTTTTTGGGTAGATGTGAACAGAAGCCACAGCAGAGAATGACGGAGCAGGCCTCATGTACTACCGGGCGCGTTACTACCACTTGGGATGCAATCGGTTTATCTCGGAAGACCCCATCGGCTGGGCCTCGGGGCAGACGAATAACTATGGGTATGTCTATGGTGACCCGATTAACTATGTGGACCCGAGTGGGCTTGATTCTCAGTATCAAGTTGGTGTGTCTGGGACGTTATTTGGCCCACTTCTTTCTGGGTTCTTCCCATCCGCGGGTGCCGGTGGCGGGCACGGGCGCGGGGGTCACACGGGCGCGGGGGTCAGGTCTTTCGTTGCAACATTTTGGAATTAACTACGCAGGCGGCCGGGGTCACAGGCGGCCTGGGTCATCACAGGCGGCCGGGGTCAGTCAACTGACGGGCATCACCCACAAAAAAGCGGACGGCAGTCTGATGGGCAACCTCAGCTACACCTATGACCTCAACGGCAAGCGCACCAGCGCTAGCGGAACGCTGGCGAGCATGGAGTTGCCTACCGCGGTGGCGGATACGCAGTTCGATGCGAACAATCGGCTCACCCGTCACAACGGGGCTACGTACTCCTATGACAAGAACGGCAACCTCACGAGTGATGGAACCAGAAGGGCGTCTTGTGAATAGGTTCACGATGACTTTCGTGGGGCTTGCCTTAGCAGCGTTATCTGCTGTGGGCTGTGTTGTTTCGCTTGATCTTGGTCAGATGTTTATTGCGCGAGCGTTTTATGTGCTGTGTGCCGTAGGGATTCTGGTCTTTGCTTTAGGCATTGGAATGGGTTGGCTTAATTTTTGGCGAAAACACAGCAAGTGATTTCTCAGTTCGATGCTGATTTGAATCATTTGTCGTTTTGTTTTTTAGATTTTGAATTTTTCCAAGCGTAGTGTTTGGATGTGTTGGAAGTGTTTGGTGTTGGCGGTGAGCAGGAGGAGGTGGTGGTGGAGGGCGCAGGCGGCGATGAGGGCGTCGCCCATTTGCAGGCCGTGGCTTAAGGCGCGGGTTTCCATGAGGGTGATGGCCTGTTGGGTGATGGGCTCGGTGATGGGCAGGATGACGGCGTGGCGCAGCAGCAGCATCTTTTTTATGGCGGCCAGTTCGGTTTTATTGCGCACGCCTTGGAGTACTTCGAGGTAGGTCACGGCCGAGAGCGTGAGCGGGGCCAGAGTGTTCAAACGCTGGGTGGCCTGCGGGTATCCGCGCAGATGCCAGATCAGCACATCGGTATCGACCAGGTGAGTGGAAGTGGGCGCGGGGTTCATGGCTTGGGCTTGTTGCGAGAGCCATCACGGTTGTAGCGCGGCGCGCGCAATGAGCGCGCATAGGCGGTGACGTCACTCATATTCTCGTGGTCGGCCCAGATGCCGAAGGCTGGGTCATCGGTGGTGAACCCCTCATCGGATGGCTGGGTGCTGACGGGTTCTTCCTCGATGCGCACGGTGACGCAGGTTGGGGCGGGGGCGGCCAGGCGAGCGCGCCAAGCCTGGGGTAGTTCTTCCACTCTGACATGTTCGATCACGATGGCATTCATGTGAGCTCCTGGGTTTAGGTTTAGCGGCCTTGCTGGGCTAATACGGCATCGATCATTTCCATCAACATTTTTTGTTTGGGCTTAGGCAACTGGCTGATGCGCTCCAGGTTCTGCTGCACCTTAGGAGCGGGCCCACGTTTGCGCGGCGCGACGCCTTGCGGTGTCAGCAAAGTCTCGGTGGAGACGCCCAGCGTGGCAGCCAGCGCCCGCAGGGTAGAGACTGGGATACGCCGCCGTCCCACCTCATAGGCCTGGATGGTTTGCTGCGACACCTGCAGGGCCTGAGCCAACTGCACCTGAGTGATGCTGCGTTCTTTACGCAACTGTGCCACGCGCTCGCCGAGGTGGGCGAAGAATGCGCGCTCTTCCTTGTTGATGGTCATGGCGGGGTACTCGATGAGAGTGGAGATCGTCATAGGCTAACCCTGGTTTCTCGAAATGCAGTTGACAATACTACCCTAAGTAGTAGGGTGCGTGCGCAGTTATTTCTTTGTCTACCCCCTTGACAGGTGTTTTTGAGAGGAAAGCTCGACGATGACGTGCATTTCTGCCCTGGAGCTGGAGCGGCTGAGAAGCGAAGTGAGCGTGCAACGCCTGGTGGAAGCGGCGGGCATAGCACTCAAGAGCGCAGGCAAAGATGTGTTGGGTTGCTGCCCGTTTCATGACGACGCCACGGCGAGCCTGGTGGTCACGCCCGCCAAGAATCTGTGGCATTGCTTTGGCTGTGGTGCGGGCGGTGGGCCGATTGACTGGGTGATGCGCTGCGAGCGCGTGAGCTCTAGGGATGCGGTCGAGCGGCTGCGCGCGCAGCCGTGGGATGCGGGTGCGGCTGAAGGGGTGGCTGAGGGGGCAGTGGCGCAGTTGCAGTGCCTGCTGAGGCCAGCCCTCAGGGCGCGGTGCGCTACAGCTATGACAAGGCGGGGCAGCGTCTGACCCAGACCGTTACGGGGCAGCCTAAGGTGAGTTACGCCTATAACGCAGCCGGGCAAGTGACACAGATCAGCCAGGACCCGGGCAGCAGTAACAACCACCAGGCGCAGGCGGTGAGCTTTGTGTACGACGCGGCCGGGCGCAGAACGCAAACGATCTTGGCCAATGGGCTGCGCATTGAGTATGGCTACGATGCGGCCAGTCAACTGACGGGCATCACCCACAAAAAAGCGGACGGCAGTCTGATGGGCAACCTCAGCTACACCTATGACCTCAACGGCAAGCGCACCAGCGCTAGCGGAACGCTGGCGAGCATGGAGTTGCCTACCGCGGTGACGGATACGCAGTTCGATGCGAACAATCGGCTCACCCGCCACAACGGGGCTACGTACTCCTATGACAAAAACGGCAACCTCACGAGTGATGGAACCAGGAGCTACGTGTGGGATGAGAGAAATCAGCTCAAGAGCATTGCCGGAGGGGCAGTGGCCAACTTCGTCTATGACCCCATGGGAAGAAGGATCACCAAGACCGTGTCCGGAACGACGACCGGGTACCTGTACGACGGACGCAACTTTGTGCAGGAACTGGCGGGGGCCGGGAGTGCCAGCCCAGTGAAGGCCAATTTGCTCACGGGAGGCATTGATGAAACGTTCCTGCGTAGCCAAAGCGGAACCGCCGCCACGCTGAGTCATTTCTTGCCCGATGCCAACAACAACGTCATTGCGTTGACGGACAGCACACAGAACATCGCCACCAGCTTCAAGTACACGCCGTATGGTGAAACCACCCAGACCGGCGCGGCCAATGGCAACACGCAGCAGTACACGGGGCGGGAGAACGATGGAACCGGGTTGATGTACTACCGGGCGAGGTACTACCACCTGGGGTGCAATCGGTTTATCTCGGAAGACCCCATCGGCTGGGCCTCGGGGCAGACGAATAACTATGAGTATGTGGGGGGGGATCCGGTGAATTTTGTGGATCCGAGTGGGCTTGATTCTCAGTATCAAGTTGGCGTGTCTGGGACGCTTTTTGGTCCACTTCTTTCTGGGTTCTTCCCATCCGCGGGTGCCAGTGGCGGGACTGCGGCTGGCATTTCTACGGACGGCACGTTGTGCGGAACGTCGGCGTATTTGAGTTTCCAGGCGAATGCCTTGGTTGGCGGCGGGATTTTTGGCGGTGTGGGGGTAAATGCGGGGACATCTGTGACCGATGGTCCCATGCAGTCTGGATACTCTGTTTCGCCGTATGTCGAGGTGAATGCTGGACTTTTGGTAGCGACGGGGTTCTCGACTACGTTTAACGAAACTGGTGAGCCAACAGGGGTCAGTGGCTACGGCAGAGGAGTTGCTGGGGTGGGGGTTGGATTGATGGCCGCTGGTGGGGCTTCTCTGACAACCAATGTGGTTTCGCCGCCTCTGGGTGATTTGCTTTCATCTGTAGGGTTGGGGCATCTATGTGGACGCTAAGGCCATTTACAAAATCTTTGATGCAGATTGCTTTGTTTTGGGTGATTGCATCGGTGTTGCTCTGGGTCTCGCCATCTCAGGTGGTGGTGTTTCCGGCTTCATTGGCCGCTATTTTTCTGCTTCTTTCTGCCAGTGTTTATCGCAAAGAAACACTGTTTGATTTCGTAACCAAGCGCATGCATCGATTTCGATACTGCTTGTTTCTATTTTTTCTCGGTGTATTTGTTGTACGTGGTTTATCGGAGGTCTGGTCTTTGGTTGTGTTGGCGGCGTTGCTTGTTTTCGTAGCAACGTTGGCGCACAAACTGTATGAATCGGCGCTCAGACAGGGCGGAGGGTCTTCTAACGATCTCCCTAGTTGATAGCCAGAGGCACAGAAGGGCGCGGGGGTCAAATATTTCATTGAAACATTTGAAAATAAACTAGAAATTGATCTCCTAGCCAAACGACTCGCTTCAACGAACCAGCAAAATCTGCGATTTTGTTACCAGCAGAATTCAAACGATACTATTTAAAATTTAACCTCAAGGACGCCAAAATTGAAACTCAGACCTTTCGTCATCTCGTTCATCATGCTTTGGATGGTTTCTGCAATTACTACCATTTGGTTTGGAGATATTTCCAAGGCTGGAAATTTTGGCGACAGTTTTGGGGCAATCAATGCTCTTTTTTCCGGAATCGCTCTTGCGTTGGCGATCTATTCCATGATCTTGCAACAGAGACAAAATGCTGAATTCGAGCAAAAAACCCTTTCCGCGATGATGCAACAGGCAGAAACAATCGAGCTCATTAAAACGAGTCTTGTGCAACAAGCAAATGTTGCTCGCATCGCCGCACTAACGTATCTCGTTGAGCGTGAGGAGCAGCGCATTGAAACGTTAAAAGAATGGGGACGGCAGTCATATAAAGATGAAAATTACTATGACAAAGGCATTAAGGCGGCAGAGGCACGCATCAATACGCATCAAGTACAAATAAAGGAAATCGGAGGCTGCTAAGGGTACGGGCTACGCGGGTCAAGATGATTCGCCAAAATACTTACTGCACAGGCATTCCCGGATTTATGGTCGTACAGCACAAAAGTAAAGGCATCGAGTCTTGCATTGACGCATCTGGCCATACAAGTATGGCAACGCAAGATTTGATTTCGTTCGTTCCCGCCGTTCGCATTTTCCAATTGATTTTGGAAGATGCGAACGGTTGATTTATTTAACTTTAATAACTATGGTCTCAACAATTGCAAGTCGTCCTATTTTGCTAGCAGCCATGACCGGGGTGGTGGCTTCAGTTGCATTTGCGGCGGGGATGTACGCCGAAAGAACCATACAGATCCCCAATGAGGAACGTCGACTCATGAAGGTCGCATTGGAGGCGGAACGGTTACATGGAATTACTGCTTCTATTGATCGCGTCCTTTTGATGTCTGTTCAATATGAACAGCTATCAAGAGTGAAATCTCTAGAGGATGTAAAGGAGCTACAGCAGGCGTCACGTATGGCGACGAAAAATGCGCTGATGCTTATGGATGGTTACATTAAGAAACTTCCTGAGCAGCAGGCTGTGGCTATGCGCTGGTTACAGGAGCCGCGGCTGACTGAGATACGAAAGAAACTTGAGTTGGAGCCATGAGTGAAGAGGCGCGAATATAGCCACGGGGCCAGTAGCCACGGGGCCACAGTAGCCACGGGGCCAGCACAGTAGCCACGGGGCCAGGTCTAGACATGACAGTTTTTTATTCGGTTTTGATCTTTGATCCCACTGGCGCCCAAAGCCAAACTCCCATTAGCCACCTCCGTCCATAGGGATGCACGTATTACTGCGATGTATTCCCGCCTTTTTGTTGCAAAACTTCTTTCCCCGCCTTTGAGCTATTGAGCACTTGGTTCTTAAAATCGTGGTTACGTACGCTGCGTACCAGTCACCTATCAGGATCAAGGCTTAGTGTCTTGCGGCAACTAACCCCCGGCGGCGTCTGCGAGTCATAGGGCCGCATATTGATCTCCCGGGTTTATTTCCCGGCGCTTAGTTTGTCTGCAGATAGGGCATGCACAAGGCTGGGCTCGATGCCCAAGACATCAAGTTGCATGAGGTCCGTCGTATACGACACTCCAAACCCGTAGACTCTCCGCCCTTGTCTGGACCCCGCCTTGCGCATAGGCAAGCCCCTGTGGTTTGTGAGGTGGGTGAATTGGTTTTTATGGTTCGGCACAGCTGTTTGGTGGGGTGGGAAAGGTCATGTCTGACATCAGCATTTATCAGGCCGAGGACGGCGCCATTGAAGTGCGGCTGGAGCAGCAGACAGTCTGGCTGCGCCAAGAGCAAATGAGTTTGTTGTTTGGACGCGAGCGCTCGGTGATCACCAAGCACTTGCGCAATGTGTTTGCGGAGGGCGAACTCGATGAAAAAAGCAATGTGCAAAATTTGCACATTGCTGGGTCAGACAAGCCTGTCAGGTTTTACAACCTCGACGTCATCATTTCAGTCGGGTACCGCGTCAAATCGCAGCAGGGCACGCGGTTTCGCCAATGGGCCACCCGTTTGTTGCGCGAGCACCTGACCCAGGGTTACACCATCAATCGCCAGCGCCTGGAAGCCAATGCGCGTGAACTGGAGGCAGCGCTGCAATTGGTGAGGAAGGCAGCGCAAAGCCCACAGTTGCTGGCCGACACGGGGCGCGGTTTGGTGGACATCGTCACCCGTTACGCACAAACCTTTCTATTGCTGCAGCGTTACGACGAGGGTTTGCTTACCCATCCGCCGGAACAACCCGGTGGTGCGCTGCCCACACCTGAGCAGGCACGCGCGGCGCTGGCACGCCTCAAGGCTGACTTGATGGCACGTGGCGAGGCACCCGCCTATTTGCACGTGAACGGGGCGATGCCTTTGCGGCGTTGCTGGGCAATCTTGATCAAACCGTTTTGGGGGAACCGGCTTATCCCAGCGTGGAAGGCAAGGCCGCGCACCTGTTGTATTTCGTGATCAAGAACCACCCGTTTGCCGATGGCAACAAGCGCAGTGGAGCGTTCCTGTTTGTTGATCTTCTGAATCGCAATGGACGGTTGCTGGACGCAACCGGTACGCCGGTCATCAATGACATTGGCCTGGCCGCGCTGGCCTTACTGGTGGCCGAATCAGATCCTGCACACAAGGAAACCATGGTTCGCCTGGTCATGAACATGTTGGCCCAGACGGTCTGATGGCGATGAGTTTGGGGTTAACTATGGATGGCCGCTCTGGCAGCGCAAAGTACGTTGAACTCAAGGGCGGTCCGTCGATCGCGCGCCCTTTCGTGCAGCGTGGTGCGTTTTAACCTCGCACAAGTTGCGCGTTTGCGCGAGAATTTTTTCTTTCCGTGGCGCAGGGTCGCGGATACACATTGGGAGTCGAGCATGAATAACCCGTTGACTGTGGCTCGGGTGGGCCTGCTGTTTGTGGTGTTGGGTTTGGTGGCCGCTGCGGTAACCAGTTGCGGAACCATTGAGTCGGGCAATGTGGGGGTGCGTACAACGCTGGGCAAGATCAACCCTGAGGAACTGGAGCCGGGCATTTTTCTGGGCCTGCCCGGTATCAGCCGGGTGCAGGAGTTTTCGGCCAAGGAGATTGGCCTGGATCTCAATGACCTCACGCCCAAGGCGCGCGACAACCTGTCTTTGCGTGATCTGGATGTGACGGTTTATTACCGCGTAGAGCCTGGCTCGATTGCCGAGCTGGTGATCAAGTACGCCGGACAGCATGTGCGTGATGAGGGCAGCCGTGTGACGTTGCCCGCTTATGGGTTGTTGCAGCGTTTGACCCGTAACGCCATTTACGAAGAGGCTTCGCACATCGATAGTCTGGTGATGCATACCCAGCGTGATGAGTTGGCCGCTGCCGTGCGCAAGTCGTTGCAGTCGGAGCTGGAGGCTAACGACAAGGGGGTGTTTGCCATCACCCGGGTGGTGATTCGCTCTTTGACGACTGACCCGGCCATTGAGAAGGCAATTCAGGAGTCGGTGGCCGCGCAAAAACAGCTCGAAACCACCAAGCAGCGCATTGCCATTGCCGAGGCCGAGGCGCAGGTGGAGATCAAAAAGGCCGAAGGTATTGCCAAGGCCAACCTCATCATCAATCAGAGCCTGACGCGCGAGTATCTGCAACACGAGTCCAATCTGGCGCTCCATAAGTTTGCCGAGAAGGGCGGCACCACCACGGTGGTGATTCCAGCCAACATGCAGACGGCGCCGCTGATTAATGTGGGTAAGTGAGGTTGGGTTGCGTCCCCTCGATGAAGCCACTTACTCGACGTCCACGCGACCGATCCCCGGTTGGTGTGGTGCTCGCGTCTTTATAACGCCCATCTAACGCTCGCTCAGCTATAAATCCGGCGTCATTGAGTTGACGGTGAGTGTTTAAAGCCTTTGCCTGCAGTTCACCCGTGGCGCCAGGCCGCCGCGTTGCGGGGTGGAAGAATCAACCATTTTTTTGTTGTACCCGTGGAGTCCGTGATGCGTCATCGCCCCGTACCGACTTTCTTGCGCGCTTTCTTGTCCGCCGTTCGCAAGATGAACTCTTGCGTGCTTTCGGGCGCTTTGCGGTGGTGTCGCTTCTGGGCAGCGGGGATGGCGCTGTTTGTGGCGGGGCTGGGTTGCGCTTATGCGCAAGATATTCAACATCTGTATGACGAAACGGGCCGCCTGGTGGGCACCGTTGCGCCCAGTGGTGATTCGGCCTATTACACCTACGATCCGGCCGGCAATATCACAGCTACGCGTCGCATTACGGCGGGCGCCATTGATCTGGCGGAGTTCACGCCCAACAGCGGCGTGGTGGGCACGACAGTCACGCTGTGGGGTAGTGGTTTCAGTACCACCGCCAGCGCCAATAGCGTGCGTTTTAACGGAACCACGGCCACCGTGGTTTCTGCCACTGCCAACAAGCTGGTCGTTACCGTACCCGCGGGTGCCACCACCGGCCCGATTGCTATTACGAGCCCCAGTGGCACGGTGACTTCCACCAGCAACTTCACTGTGCTGGCCAACAATGGCGCGCCCACACTGGCAAGCTTCACGCCCACCATGGGCCCGCCGGGTACTGTGGTGACGATTACTGGCAGCCGCTTTGACACCACGCCAGGTGGAACTCGGGTTGAATTCAACGGCCGCCCTGCGGCCATCACCAGCATGACGGCGACCACTCTGAGCGTGGTGGTTCCCGTGGGCTCAGCAGGGCGTATTCGTGTGGCCACCGTCGAGGGCAGCGTGAATAGCGCGGCCGACTTTCTGATTTTGCCCAGCGGTTTTAGTGCTGCGGATGTGATGGTGTCGCGTCGCGCTACGGTGGGCGGGGCTGCACAGACCCTGAATATTTTGAGCAATAAAGCGGGTGTTTTGCTGTTTGACGGCGCGGGGTTTCAGTACCGCAGCGTCAACCTCACGGCATTTACGGCAAGCCCTACGTCAGTGCTATTCAAGGTTTATGCGCCCAGCGGCGGCGCTCCGATTATGGAAGGCAGTGTCCATAACAGCCTCAGGACCATTCACTTGCCGCCTTTGCCTCAGCTGGGCACCTACGCCGTTTATTTCAGGTCATCGTCGACGGTCGACCTGAGTGCTGCAGTTATTGCAGACCCGGCTTTGGGGAAGAATGGAACCGCATTGAACTCGTCCTTCAGTTTCCCCGGGCAAACCGTCCGTATGACGATGAATGGCGCAGCGGGCAAAGACTGGGTCATTAATTTTTCTGATTTGGCAATCACGGGGGCGAGCTCCTATTTCTACTACACCGTGACCAGGCCGGACGGTGCTGAAATCGTGGCCAATGGCTACTGCAACATCTCTGGTAGTGGCTGCTCCGCAGAGAAGCTCAACCTGCCGGTCAGCGGAACTTATGTCATAAAAATAACACCGAATCCGCTTGGAACAACAGGCACCTTTATTGCTAAATCCTGGGAATCCAGTCGCGTGACGGGCGCACTTAGTTTGGGTACCACTAAAACCTACACCAGCACGGTACCGGGGCAGGTAGTGCAGTACACCTTTAATGGCACCGCGGGTCAGCAGCTGGGGGCGGCGTTCTCAAACTTCACAACTTCTGTTGCTGGTGCCTCACTTAAGTTCGTGGTCCTTAAACCAGACAACACTGAGCTGACAAGTGCCACTATCACGGCGGCCACTACTGCGCCCGTGCCGCAAGTCGTTGATATACCTGCGCTACCTAGCGCGGGTGTATATACCGTGCAGGTTTATCCGAACCCCCTAAACAACGCCTCGCTCATTACGACCTTTAGTGGCGAGGTGTTGGTGACGCAAGACGTGCTGGGCACCCTGGCTACCGATGGCACCTCTACCAATGTGAGCATTAACCAAGTTGGGCAGACGGCGCGCCTGAGTTTCAATGGCACGGCAGGCAAAGACTGGGTGTTAAATATTTTTGATGTCTCGATGAGTGGTAGCGCCCCACAAGTGGACTACACCATTACTCGGCCTGACAACACAACCATCACCGGCGGCTCGTGTTCGCCGGCAGGGTTTAACTGTTCCATGAAGGTGGCTGCTCTGCCGGTCACGGGTACCTACACGGTCAAGTTCACGCCCAACCCGGTGGGATCGGTCGGCAACTTCCTGGGCAGGTCGTGGGAGTCAAGCCCCGTGACGGGTGTGCTCACCGTGGGTACCAGCAGTACGGTGACCAGTACGGTGCCGGGGCAAGCCGTGCAGTACACGTTCAGTGGCACGGCCGGGCAGCAGCTGGGAATGGCGCTCTCCAACTTCACCACCTCGGTCAGTGCAGACAACCTCTATGTCACGGTCACCAAGCCTGACAAAAACACGCTGATCAGCAGCATCATCACGGCGGCGAGTACCGCACCTGTTCCCAAGGTTCTGGATCTGCCTGTACTACCCACCACCGGTACCTACACCGTGCGGGTGAGTCCATATCCCAACGTGGGCTCAGGCGTGACGACCCTCACAACGTTCAGCGGTCAAGTGCTGCTGTCGGAGGACGTGGCGGCCGTCGTGCCCGCGAATGGCACGCCCACCAATGTCAACATTGCTTTGCCGGGCCAAACTGCGCGGCTGAGCTTCACGGGAACGGCGGGTACGGATTGGGTCGTGAACTTCTCGGGGCTGGTGCTTACGGGTACCAGTCCTTATATCAACTACGTGATTAAGAAGCCCGATGGCGGCACCCTGGTCGGTAACAATTGTGCTGCCAGCAGCGCGAATGGTTGCCAGCAGGCGGCTTATCCGTTGCCGGTGACGGGTACGTACACGATTGTGGTTACCCCGTACCCGGCAGGATCGACTGGTACGTTCACGGTCAAGTCGTGGGCATCCAGCCGGGTCACGGGTGCGCTCACGCTGGGCACGCCCAGCACCATGACCAGCACGGTTCCTGGACAAGCGGTGCAGTACACCTTCACGGGCACTGCAAGCCAGCTCCTGCGCCTGACGTTGTCGAACTTCACCACTTCAGTGAGTGATGCCACGCTCAGTGTGTTGGTACTTAAGCCAGACGCCACCACGCTGGCCAGCGTCAACATCACCGCAGCCAACACGACACCCACTGCCAAAGTCTTGGATGTGCCGGTGTTGCCTGTGACGGGCACCTACACCGTGCGGATTTACCCGAACCCCTCGTACAACACTTCGCTGACCACCACGTTCAGTGGGCAGGCGCTGCTGGGCGTTAGATAACTGCTTGGGCATATCACTTGTTGGTTGCCCCTGGTTCCCCTCTATATGCACGATTGGAAAGACCGTCGCCATGAAACTCTCCTCCCGCTGGTTTAAATCGTTCGCCACGTTCACCCTGAGTCTGGCTCCGGCGTTTGCCTTGCTTGCCCCGCATGCAGCGGTGCAGGCCCAGGCGGCCGCTCAGACATCGTTTGAGCCTGGTTCCAGCCAAACCCTGCTGGGCGATGGCACCTGGTTGGTGGTGAGCTCGAGCCAGTCCTGGCTGGTTGATCCCCACAGCGGGGCGCGGCGTGAACTCAAGGCCCAGCCGCATACCCCGCGCAGCTTTCATGCAGCGCTGGTCGTGCCCGATGGCAGCGTGTGGTTGCTGGGCGGCGTAGATCGCGCGGGCACCGCCGTACGCGGCGTTGAGCGCTACCGACCCGACACGCAGAGTTTCGAGCCCATTGATGCTCTGGCGCTCAACCTGATCGCCCGCAGCCGTCATAGCGCCACGTTGCTCCTGGATGGCCGCATCCTGCTCGTGGGTGGCCAGAGCGCCCAAGGTCAGGCGCTGGCGGACATTGAGCTGATCGATCCCGCAAGCCGCAGTGTGGAGAGCTGGCGCGCGCAACTCACGACCCCCCGCTATGGCCACCAGGCCGCTTACCAGTTCAATGACAACATTCTTATTCAGGGCGGCAGCGACCGCGATGGAAAGGCGCTGGCCGCTAAAGAAAGCGAGCTGTTTGAACGCGGCGCCCAACGTATGGTGGCTGGCGCGCAAGCCGCGCCTGACCAGACCGGTGCGACGCCTGCGGTTCTGACCAGCTTGCCGACTGATCAGGCCCAGGAGGTCAGCGTGGCAACGCGCATTGGCTTGCGTTTTAACCATGCCATGCGCATGCAGAGCATCAACAGCAGCACCGTGATACTCATGGGCCCAGCCGGCCGTGTGGCGGCACAGGTGAGTGCTGCGGAGGGGGGCTTGCTTGCATTTGTCTCGCCAGCGCAGCAGTTGCTTCCCGGTGCGACGTACAGCGTGCTGGTCAGTCAGGTGCAAAACGCCCAGGGCCAGCCGGTTGCCTTGTGGTCGGCAAGTTTTCGCACGCAAAGCCTGAGCCCCGGTCAACGGTCCAGTCCACACGCAGTTGCTGCGCCCAAGCCTGGCGTAATGACGGGCGCTGCGGCGGCGCCGACACCACTGGCTGGCACCGATGAAGAAGATGATGACGAGCACTGGATTCCCTCGGGTAACAACTACAAAGGTAACTGGACCAGTGGCCGGGAGGGCAGGGCGCTGAACAACCCGCCACGGCGCGAGCAGGTGCGGCGTGCGGTGCATGGACAAGACAGAAACCCGAATTCAGAAGTCAGAAGTAAGGAGAAAGAAGCGTGGAGCAAAGAAAGAGAGGGCGCCGCCGAATCTGATGTTGCTGCAACCGCTCTAGGCGTGGCCACCACCCTGCCCACCACCCCCGGCGACGCCGACGGCCTGCCCAGCGCCCCTGCCGGGGTGACCGCCCTGGCCGGACAAGTTCTGCGCCTAAATGGCAAGCCCTTGGCGCATGTCACTTTGCACCTCGGTGGCGTCAGTACCCAAACCGATGCCAATGGTGAGTTTCTTCTGACTGATATTCCCTCCGGCGCTCAGGTGTTGGGAATTGAAGGCGCGAGCGCCAACCAAGGCAAGCGCGTTTACGGGCGCTATGACTACCGTCTGAACGTTCAGGCGGGCCAGACCAACGCGCTGCCGTTCATTGTCTGGATGCCGGTGCTCGATACCCAGAACGCCGTCAAAGTGGCGTCCCCATCTACTAAAGAAACCATCGTCACCAACCCCAAGCTGCCCGGCCTGGAACTGCGCATTCCCGCAGGCACCGTCATCCGTGATGTCAACGGAAAAATTGTCACTGAGGTCAGCATCACGCCGGTGCCGGTGGACCAGGCGCCGTTTCCCATGTCGTATCTGGGTGTGCCCATTTACTTCACCCTTCAACCGGGCGGCGCCACCTTGCACAGTGCAGATGGCCAACCAAAATATGCAACGCTGCACTATCCCAACTATGCCCTGTTACCCCCGGGCGCTATTACCGAACTTTTTGATTACGACCCGAAAGGCCGCGGTTGGTACATCTATGGCCATGCCACGGTCAGCGCCGACACTAAAACATTGATTGCCCGGCAGGAACTGCGCGTTTACCAATTCACCTCAACCTCAGTGGCCACATCCGGTGGCGTGCCTGGAGAAAACAATTCCGCGCCGTGTATGGACAGTGATTGCTGTTCGGCCGGCAGTCAGGGCCCCGACGGTGCGGGCGGTGAAGGCGGCTGGGGCAACGAAGCCGGCGCTGGCAAGCCCGGTTGCGACAGCACCATGGATCCGGTCAGCGCAAGTACGGGTCACCAGGAACATACCGAACGCGATCTATATATCGCCGACATCATCCCCATTGATGTAAGGCGCGTGTATCGCAGTGGCGATGTGGTGGATGAATTACCTAATGTGCGTACCTTTGGGGGTGCTTTCACGCACCCCTACGAGATTTACTTGTATGTGAAGGACGGCGTAGTTTCTGTGGTGCTGCCCAACGGCGCACGCATTCAGATGCCCTACACCTCGGCCTTTTTCTATGATCCCTCTGGCCCGCATACCGCCACGCAAGGGCGGTTTTACGGCGCCTACATTGCCAGAGGCAGCGCGCCTTTTGGACTGGTTCTCCATTTCCGAGATGGTCGCAAATGGGGTTTTAGTTATTACGGTGCAAAACTTCAGTGGGTGGAAGACGCCAATGGCAACCGTCTGACCATTGATCGTGTTGGTGGCGTTGGTCCAGTCAGTCGCATCACCTCGCCTGGCGGCCGCACGGTGGACTTTGTCTACAACGCCAGCAACCTCGTAGAAAGCATCACTGATCAGCTGGGCCGCAAGTTCACCTATACCTATACCGGCAATTTGCTGACCCAGGTGACCGACCCCTTGGGGGGCACGCCAGGGCAATTGCATGAAGCCCCCGCGGTCTGAGGCTCGATTTGCGTAGGCGGA
>CAZZAD010000016.1:0-21783 GCA_964652055.1 uncultured Burkholderiaceae bacterium
TCGGGCTGGACGAGGGCGAAGTGTTCAATGCGTATCACGAGGTGGCCTCGATCCGCGCCAAGGATGAGTTCCTCATCCCCTTCATCGATACCCTGACCAATCCCCACTTCAAAACCGGCACGATGGAAACCGACCAGGCCCTGCTGCGCAGCCTGATCGTGTTCGCCTGCCTGATGGAAGGGCTGTTCTTCTACGTAGGCTTCACGCAGATCCTGGCGCTGGGCCGGCAAAACAAGATGACGGGCGCCGCCGAGCAGTACCAGTACATCCTGCGCGACGAGTCGATGCACTGCAATTTCGGCATCGATCTCATCAACCAGATCAAGCTGGAAAACCCGCAACTGTGGACGCCCGAGTTTCGCGAAGAAATCCGCGGGCTGTTCAAGAAAGCCGTGGACCTGGAGTACGCCTACGCCGAAGACACTATGCCGCGCGGCGTGCTGGGTCTGAACGCCACCATGTTCAAGGGTTACCTGCGTTACATCGCTAATCGGCGCGCGCAGCAGATCGGCATCGAGGCCATGTTTACCTCTGAAGACAATCCGTTTCCATGGATGGCCGAGATGATCGATCTGAAAAAGGAGCGCAACTTTTTTGAGACGCGCGTGATCGAGTATCAGTCGGGTGGTGCACTCAGTTGGGAGTAGCGCGACACGGTCATGTGCACATCGTCATCGCAATTTTTTGTGCTCGATATGTGCATGAAGTGTTGAACGTTTGAATCACGTTGAATAAATCGAACACTTCACTCGATCATTTTCGTGAAAATTCTTGCGTCTGAATTTCATTCAGAGTACAAAGCCGCCATTGCGTAACACGCGTGATCAACGTGATGTGTGTCTAACAAGTCACCTTCACAAATGCTGAATTGAACTCAACACTCATTCGCTCATCACAACTCGTCATCAATAACAGACGAACCCTAGTCGAGACGACTCAGTCTCGTGGTCTCATCACTTCATCGATGGCGTCCTCAGTTCAGGTGCCGTGCGCAACTCCGGTTAAACAAGGGACGCAAGCGTTTTCCTCCAACGCTGGTTTGTGTGCCGGCGTTTTTTATTCCCACTCCCGTCTTGCGTGCGCACGTGTACATCGTGCGCGCCGGCATCGGCCTGTGTTGCCGATGCGTACCGAATTCATCAGCGTCAGCGGCTTTCGCGCTGACCGTTCCGCGCTGTGCTCGGATTTGCGCCTGAAACGCATCTCTGGGGCTGTCGCGGCGACAGGGCATCCGTATGCGCCGATGAATAGCCCGCTGCCTCTGCGTCATGCAGACAACGGGTTTCCTTCTTAACCCTTAGTTTTTATCTCTTGAAGGAGTTTCATTATGGCGACCAAAAAAGCTGCTAAGAAATCTGCGAAGAAGGCCCCGGCCAAAAAGGCCGTGAAGAAAGTAGCCAAGAAGGCCGTGGCCAAAAAAGCCCCTGCCAAAAAGGCTGCAAAAAAGGCCGTTAAAAAGGCTGTGAAAAAGGCGGTCAAGAAGACCGCAAAGAAGGCCGCAAAAAAAAAGTAGTTAAAAAGGTAGCGAAGAAATCGGCCCAGAAGTCAGCCAAAAAGCCGGCGCAGAAGGCAGGCGCGAAGTCTTCCAAAAAGAAGGCTCCGAAACCTGCCAAGAAAGCGTCGAAAGCGAAGCCGAAGGCCGCTGCGGCTAAACCCGCAGCCAAGCCTGCTTCTAGCGCTGTTGCTAAACCTGCATCCAAGCCTGCGGCTAAACCCGCAGTAGTTAAAGCGGCTGCACCTGCCGCTGCTGCCTCGGCCCCGATGGCACCGCGTCCCGCGGCACCGTCAACCGCTGCAGCGCCTGGGATCAGGACGGCACTGAATCCGGCTGCTGCCTGGCCGTTCCCGACCGGAAGTCGTCCCTAGTATTTAGGGCTGATCAAGGTTGGTGGCGACAAGGTCTCGCTACTTGAGCAAAAGGGGCACCGAAGTTGGTGCCCCTTTTCATTTGATGGGTGAAACCATGGAGTGCATGCAAGCGCCACACGTTTGTGTCAAGGCGAGAAAAGATCGCCCGCCCAATGCACGCCACTAGAATCACCCGAATTCATTTTTGTGGACCAGTGCGCCCATGCTCTACGACATCCTGAAACTTATGACGGACACGCTCACCGCACTGATGGGTGTGACGTTGTTGCTGCGTGCTTTTATTAACTGGGTGGGGCTGCCTTCACGCAACCCGGTGGCGCACTTTGTACTGGCGCTCACCGACTGGCTGGTCAAACCACTGCGGCGCCTGATCCCAGACCTCGGACGTCTTGAAACGACAGCATTGGTCAGCGCTTATCTGATGGCCGTGCTCTCAGTGGTAGTGCCGAGCATGTTGAAGGCTACCGGTATTGAATGGGATTACGTCCTGGTGGTCGGGTTTGTGCGCCTTATTCAATGGGCGCTCGATGGCCTGTTCTGGCTGACCGTGCTCTATGCGTTGTTGTCGTGGATTAACCCGCACGCGCCTATCGCACCGGCTATTGGTGTATTGATGCGGCCCCTGATTGCACCCTTCCGGCGCATCGTTCCCCTGATCGGGGGCGTGGATCTTTCGCCTATGGCGTTGGTGTTGGTGATTGTCATCCTAAGAGAGATCATCAGCCGCCTGAGTTATTGAAGGCAGCCTATCTCGACACCCGGGTTGTGCCGCCGTGCGAGAGCAGGCGCACGCGGTCGCCGGGCCGGAACTGTTGGCCATCGGCTTCCTGAACAATGGCGCGCAAGTCGCCGCTATCCAGGCGCACCGTAATTTCCAGCGCGGGCACTTTGGACGTGCTGTTTTCAATGGCCTGACCTGCGATGCCACCGGCTACGGCGCCGACCACCGCGCCTACGGCCGAGCCGCGACCGTGCCCCACTGAACTGCCGGCGATACCTCCGACGATGGCGCCGGCCCCAGTGCCCACTCCGGTTTGACCACGATCGAGTGTGACTTCGCGCATGGCTTCTATCGTGGCCATGCGCACGGTCTGTTCCCGCTGGGCTTCACCGGCCCGATAAACGCTGGCCGAACGCTGTTGCGTGGCGCAGGCGCTCAGCATCAGAACGCACACGGCTGCGGTGGATAAAGAAATCAGTCTGAATAGACGCGTATGCATATCGAGTCTCCAAAAAAGGATGGTGCGCGTTCGAGTACGCGCTGTCACCAAAGGTTCAAGACCAGGGGCGATAACCAAAGGCCTGCTCAAACCGCTCCGCGATGGCCTGCCGATTGGCCACGTGATTTTGTCCGCCCGAGGTTTCGATTTTCAGCGCACCCATCACCGAGGCCAGGCGTCCCGTCGTGCCCCAGTCCAGGCCCTGATCGATGCCGTACAGGAGCCCTGCGCGATAGGCATCACCACATCCTGTGGGATCAGTCAGCACCCGAGCGGGCGCAACGGGGACTTCAAAGCGCTCACCCTGGGCAAAGATTTCCGATCCTTTGGCGCCATGCGTAATGATTAAAGCCTTCACTCGCTGAGCCACGGTTTGCAGGGGAACGCCCAGGCGGTCTTGCAGCAGGCGCGCTTCGTAGTCGTTTAGCGCCACGTACTGCGCTTTGGCAATGAAGCGGTCGAGTTCTTCGCCCGAGAACATCGGTAAACCCTGGCCGGGATCGAACATGAAGGGGATGCCCGCCTGAGCAAACTGCTCAGCATGCGCCAACATGCCTTCACGCCCATCGGGCGCCACAATGCCCAGATGCACGCTGCCATCTACAGGCACGGCGCTGATGTGTGCATGTGACATGGCGCCTGGATGAAAGGCCCAGATCTGGTTGTCATCCAGATCAGTGACCACGTGACCATGTGCGGTAAGTGAACCAGCCACGGTTTTGATGTGGCGCTGGTCGATGCCCAGCCGGTCAAAGCGATCCAGGTAGGGCTGCGCGTCTTCGCCTACCGTGGCCATGGGAAAGGCTGTGGCATTGAGCAGCTTGAGGTTGTACGCAATGTTGCCCGCACAGCCGCCAAATTCGCGGCGCAATTCGGGCACCAGAAACGAGACATTGAGCACATGCACCTGGTCGGGAAGGATGTGATCTTTGAACCGACCTTTGAAAACCATGATGGAGTCAAAGGCCATCGAGCCACAGATGAGGACGCTCATAGGGGTGAACCTCGTCAGAGATAAAACGGATAAATCAAATAACCGCTGGCATTGAGCCCGCGGGCTTCAAACACGATGCGTACCAAATAGTCCGAACCCGCACCCAAGCCATCTTCAATGCGCGATGAAGGCTCGCCCAAAGAAACCAGATAGTCCACCGGCGCAAACACCTTACGTGCCACGGGGCGGTTCTGATTGTCAGTCAAGGTCACCTCAATGGCGGGCAGCGCGACCTTATAACTCGCGCGGTTACGAATGACGGTAGACAGTTCCAGCACGTCGGTGCCCGGGACGGCCTGCAACTCAGTTCCAATCACGGCCAGTAGCTCCGCACGCATGGGCCAGTTGACGTGACATCCCAGGCTCGAGCACACCTGTATGAGCGTGGGGCGCAATGCGGGCCAGCGAGTAATGAGCTCCGAGCGGAAAAGGATGGCGAGCTGCAGCGCGACGGTGATAGACGCGAGGACCGTTCCTACGGTGTAAAACACCGAAAACCCGCGCTTGCGCTCTGCGCTGAGCAAAAAGGACGGTTCCGCGGCTTGTGCGCTGTCCTCTTCAGAAATTTCTTCAACGGCTCCGACTTCGCCAGATTCACCCTCATCCTCGACCTGACTGTAGATCTGCGTGTGTCTGGGTGCAGGTGCCGTAGGGGCGGGGCGCGTCAGAGGGGATTGAGGAAGAACTTCTGCAGGAAAAATTTCATCGGGAAGGTGGCCATCGGGAAGGCGATCAGCGCCGAGTGCGTTGGTGGCCAGGAAGTCAGCAGGAGCAGTGTCGGCAGAACGGGTTTGACCCGGCGCCGTCTGCGGTACCAAAGCTTCTGGCGATGGATCTTGGTGTTTGGGTGCCGCACGTACGGTCGCGGGCGGTTTTGCCTCAAGTGGGGCAGATCTTGCACTGGGTGTGGCGTGCGTTCGTGCTGGCGCGGGCGTACTTGGCGCAGGCGCGGGGCTCGCAGCGCTTGGTGCGCTTGGTGCGCTTGGTGCGCTTGGTGTGCTGGGTGTGCTGGGTGTGCTGGGATTGGGTTGCGCACGAAATGCCGGCTGCGTGTGACCGGTGGGCTGTGCTTGCGGCTCGGGCCGCGTGGGCACACTGGGCGGTGTGTGAATGGCGGGCGGTGGTGTGCGAGCGGCAGGCGGTTTGGGGGCAACAGGCTGGGGACGAGGCGCAGGGGGTGCAAGCACTGCAGGCTTCTTCTTTTCCGTGGGCAACTCCGGCAGCGACAGATCTAGTCCTAAACGCATCGCAGTGTTGCCCGGCGTCGTGTTGGCTCCACCCGGTACGCCCCACAACGTGGGCACGCCAATTTGTGAGGGGCGCACGTCCTCCGGCGTCCGGTCTTGGTGCGGTGGCGGCGGTGCGGGCGCTGCTACGGGTGCACTGGCGCGGTAGGACTGCGCTGGGGTGCCAGGCGTAATGCGCAGGGTGATGGGACGCTCTGCGGCACGGTTCTTGGGTGGGGCAGGGCGTTTGCCGGCTTCGTTGCTTTGCTGGCCGTGCGCCGGCGCCCCGACCGGCACGGACTTCATTGTGGAATCTTCAACGTACGCCAGACTGCCGATGGCGTCGAAAACACTACGACACGTCCCACAGCGCACCAGCCCGCCGCGCAGCTTGAGCTGATCGGCCACCACGCGAAACATCGCGTTGCAATTGGGGCAGCGGGTGGCGAGGGCCATGAGGTTAGGCGCGGCGCCCTGCGATGCAGACCCAGCCGTCGTCTTCGCGCCAGACGCTGAGTTTTAAATGGGGATCAGTGCGGTGATAGGTCTCGATCACCTCATCGGCCTGACGCGTCAACACGCCGCTGAGTACCAACGCGCCTGCGGGAGCTACACGTGCAGAAAGTGCGGGAGCGAGCATCTTCAACGGGTTGGACAGGATATTGGCAAGCACCACATCGAAACGCCGCCCAGGTGCAAGCGCTTCGGGGCCAGTGTAGTCGGCACGCACGGGGGAATCCCCGAGGTTGGTTTCTGAATTCAACCGCGCGGCTTGCACCGCTTGAGGATCGATGTCCATGCCCACCACCTCGCGCGCGCCCAGTTTGGCCGCAGCAATGGCCAGGATGCCGGAACCGCAGCCGTAATCGAGCACGCTGCTTTGCGCGGGCAGCAGCGCTTCAATCCACTGCAGACACAAGCGCGTGGTGGGGTGGGTGCCCGTACCAAAGGCCACGCCGGGATCGAGCCGGATGACGCATTGCGCTTCTTGAGGCGGTTCATGCCAGCTGGGCACGATCCACAAACGCGGCGACACCTGCACCGGCGCAAATTGCGCTTGCGTGAGGCGCACCCAGTCAGCGTCTTCCACGGTGCGCAGCGCATTGATCTGCGGCAGGGCTGAAGCGGGCAACACGTCCTCACACGCTACCGAGAGGAGCTGCGTTGGATCGGCCCCAGCCTCAATGAGCACCACCAACCGGTTGCAGCGCCACGCGGCTCGCTTGGGCTCGTAGCCCGGCTCACCAAAGAGTGCTTGCTCGTCGGCGGTGCCGGCATCGGCATCTTCAACAGATACGGACAGCGCGCCGGCTTCAAGCAGCGCATCAGCTAGAGACTCGGCGTGAGCCTCATCGACGGTGACCGAGAACTCACGCAGCATCGTGTGGGTGGGCGTCAGGTTTTGTTGACCTGCTTGGCCGCCAAGCGCTTCTCAAGATAGTGAATGGAGGTTCCACCCTGAACGAATTTCTCATCCATCATCAGCTCGCGGTGCAGCGGGATATTGGTCAGGATGCCTTCAACCACAATTTCCGATAGGGCAATGCGCATACGCGCCAGGGCTTGATCACGCGTGTCCCCATAGGTGAGCAGCTTGCCAATCATGGAGTCGTAATGGGGCGGCACAAAGTAGCCCGAGTAGGCATGTGAATCGACGCGCACTCCAGGGCCCCCTGGAGGGTGCCAGGCCAGAATTTTGCCGGGGCTGGGGGTGAACTTGTAGGGGTCTTCGGCGTTGATACGGCACTCGATGGCGTGGCCCTTGAGCGCAATGTCCTTTTGGCGCAGCGTCATTTTCTCGCCCGCGGCAATGCGAATCTGCTGCTGCACGATGTCGATGCCGGTGACCAACTCGGTGACGGGATGCTCCACCTGAACCCGCGTGTTCATTTCAATGAAAAAGAACTCGTCGTTCTCGTACAGAAATTCAAACGTGCCCGCGCCGCGGTAGTTGATTCTCTTGCAGGCCTCGGCACAGCGCTCGCCTACTTTTTCAATCAGCTTGCGCAAGATGCCGGGGGCCGGGGCTTCTTCAATGATCTTTTGGTGGCGCCGCTGCATGGAGCAGTCGCGCTCACCCAGCCACACGGCGTTCTTGTGTTGGTCGGCCAGCACCTGAATTTCAATGTGGCGCGGGTTTTCCAGAAACTTTTCCATGTACACGGCTGGATTGCCAAAAGCGGCCCCGGCTTCCTGCTTGGTCATGGTCACGGCATTGAGCAGCGCGGCGTCGGTGTGCACCACGCGCATGCCCCGCCCGCCACCACCACCGGCCGCTTTAATGATGACGGGGTAGCCCACCGCGCGGGCAATTTTCACAATCTCACGCGGGTCATCAGGCAAAGCGCCTTCACTGCCGGGTACCGTGGGCACGCCCGCGGCAATCATGGCCTGCTTGGCACTGACCTTGTCGCCCATGAGGCGGATGGATTCGGGCCGCGGCCCGATGAATACGAAGCCGGAAGTCTCGACGCGCTCGGCCAAGTCGGCGTTCTCCGACCAGAAACCGTAGCCGGGGTGGATGGCTTCGGCGTCCGTGACTTCAGCCGCACTGATGATGGCGGCCATGTTCAGGTAGCTGTCTTTGGAGGGGGGCGGTCCGATACACACGGATTCATCGGCCAGCTTCACATACTTGGCCTCGGTGTCGGCCTGCGAGTGCACGACCACCGTCTTGACGCCCAGTTCGCGGCAGGCGCGCTGGATACGCAGAGCAATCTCGCCGCGGTTGGCAATGAGGATTTTTCCGAACATGGTCAGCCTAGGTTGTACTGATCACAAAGAGCGGCTGACCGTATTCCACGGGCTGACCACTTTCCACCAACACCTCAAGTACGGTGCCGGACACCTCGGCTTCAATTTCGTTGAGCAGCTTCATGGCTTCAATGATGCACAGCGTGTCGCCGGGTTTGATGACTTTGCCCACGTCCACAAAGGGCGCCGCGCCCGGGCTGGCGGAGCGATAAAACGTACCCACCATCGGCGCTTTGACCACATGACCCTTGGGTGCCTCAGCCGCTGCAGCGGCGGCCACTGCAGCAGCAGCGGGCGTGACTGCAGCAGGAGCGGCCGCAGCGATGGGCGCAGGTGCTTGCATGGGCGCGGCCATGACGGGCGCGGGCCCGTGCTTGACGATGCGCACCTTGTCTTCACCCTCGGTGACTTCAATTTCTGCAATGCCAGACTCGGCCACCAGGTCAATCAAAGTTTTCAGTTTGCGTAGGTCCATACGTTTCTCCCGGAAACGGCGTACTTATTGAAATAGGGGGTAGCGAACCCGTCAGGACGACCGGCCCATCACAGCGTATTCAAGAGCGAAGCGGTATCCGGCGGCACCCAGTCCCACAATGCAGCCCACCGCAATGTCCGACAGCAGCGAGGTGTGCCGGAAGGCTTCACGCGCGTACACATTGGACAGATGCACTTCAACAAAAGGAATGGCCACACCGGCCAGCGCATCACGCAGCGCCACGCTGGTGTGGGTGTAGGCACCGGCATTGATGATGATGAAATCCACGCCTTCAGTGCGGGCCGCATGTATGCGGTCCACCAGTTCACCTTCGTGATTGCTCTGAAAAAACGCGGCTTGAATCTGATGTGTGGCGGCCTGCTGGGCCAGATCGCGCTCAATGTCCACCAGCGTGCGTGAGCCATAAACCTCGGGCTCGCGCGTGCCCAGCAGATTCAGATTGGGGCCATTGAGAAATAGCAGATGAGAAGCCAAGGCGCGCCTTAAAACGTGTCACTGCAACAAACGGACTAGCCAGAAAACTTTGGCGCGTTCGTTGCCGTTAAAAGAAGAAGGCGCGGATTGTGCTGAGGATCAAAACAAATGTCCAGCCGACCTGGAAGGCGGGACAAACGTGGTTGCGGTCAGATCTGTGTGCCGCCTGGAGTGCCTTTCCAGACTGGCTCGTGATCTGGAGTTTGGTGCTGTTCCGGCGCAGGCGCTTTGTCCTGTGCTTGCGGGCGGACGTATTCATCCCAAGCGTTCACCCAACTGTCGGCCAGGCGTGGGGCCCTGAGTGTGAACTCTCTATACAAATCGCCAATCCTTTTTTCGTAGCCCGGATTTTCTCCGTGGTAGACGATGTCAATGGTTTCGGCCAGTTTGAGAAGATCGACGGCCTTCTCGTGTAACTGCAAGATAGGCTCGTCAACGCGCAGCCTCGGCACCGGAGGAAGTAAGCCCATCGTACGGGGTTGATCTTCGGACACCATGCGCCCGCCGGTGAGCTTTAGGGCGAGATCGGGAGGCAAGTCATCTTTCATCAGTAGTGCAACTTGGACCGTTGCAGCCATCTTGGGCAGATCGCGCTCTGCGGCATCAATCGTGCGTTGATTCAGTTGCACGCGCAGGGTGCCGGGATCTTTCGGGGACTTGCTGGTTGCAAAATCATTCGTCTTGTCTGAGGCGGGCAAAACACCAAACTCCACTTTGCCGGTGCTGCTCACGCGCTTCAGGGCATCGAACAGCCCGTCGCTGTTGCGGGCAACGGCCACGAGCGCTGCGGTGAGTTTGCGAGTGGCCAGCTGGTTCAGATCAGATGACAGGGTGATTCCGGGACCAAAGACGCTTTGCAGTAGTTTTTGGTGGCCTGCCGGAGTCAGATGCTGGTTGATTGCGTCCAGGTGCTCTGCGATTCGCTTGTCATAGACCAGATGCTCCATCGGTCGGCCATCGGACTGGAACAGAATGTTGCTTTCCACATCCTGCGCCTTGATGCCTAACTTTTCTAACCCTTGGATTAACTGGTGTTCTTTTTGGTAATGACCCAGCAGGCGCTGGGTGACTTCGGTGCTGGAGGGCCGATAAAAAAGTTCGCTCATTGCCTCAGGATGGGTGGCGGCCCTTAACAGGGGGTCGCTGGCATAAACCTCTTTGAGTATGTCGACCTGCCGGCCCGGGTCCAGCGTGAATTGGAACGGCAAAACGACGCGCTCGTCGGCGTGCTGTACGTATTGGGCGGAGGCCTTGATGAGCTTGGCGCCGGGTGTTGGGTTTGCAAGGGCTGTCTTCAAAGTGTCCGCATTGAATTGCGGCACGCGCCGGTCTGGCCCGGCAGCCAAGTGATTCAAGTTCAGACCTTGGGCTGAATCGCTGTTGGTCAGGCGCTGGAGGCCGTTGTTCTGAGGTGTGCGGATGGGCGTAAAGGACGCGGGTTGGTTCGTGGTCCTGAGGTGCGTCAAGTGAGTGATTCCAGGTGTGGCCATGTCAGTGCTCCTTGGTCGTAAATGAAGGGGGTGTGAACGTCATGGGTTCGTGGGTTAAAGAGAAATCCGCGAAGGCGACGGGGCTGCGTTGTCGCCACGCGGCACAAACCGTTGTGGCGAGCCGTCGTAGAGCTTGAGCAGCTGCGGATATTGGGTGAGCGCTGCTTCTTTGGCCTCAGAGAGCAGACCCATGGCGGCCTCCAAGTCAGCACGTAGGTTCTGTAGTTCGGTGAGGTGGTTGTCTGCCGTGCCTGCGCTGGCTTGGAGCGTGTCAATCTGCTTTGCAAGCTCCAGGGCAATGGCGGCATAACGATTGATCGCTAGCAGTGTGTCGCCTTTGGCGTAGACCAACCGCGTGGGGAGCAAGCCTCGGATGTAGTGGCGTTCTTCGTTGTTAAAGCCCAGCGCCCGTGCGGCCGCAGTGGATTGGTGCTCGGGCACTTTCATGACGTGCTCATGGGCGCGCGCAACCAGATAGGCCGTCACGGTGAGCGCCTGCGTATGGGCTACGGCGGCAGCGTTGATCTGCGCCTGGACTACGCCGCGCTTGGTGGGGTGTGGGGCGATGCGAACGGCTTCCGGTAGCACCGAGAAATCCGCATCGGGGGCCGTGCCGTTGTCAAAAACACCAAACTCCACGGCACCCAGTTGTTTCATGACCTTGAGCGCACCTTCCTCGTTGCGGGCGACGTCGATCAACAATGTGGTCAGTTGTCTTGAGGTGTCCGGGCGCATGTCGGGAGACAGAGTCGGGTAGCGGTTGCCGAATACCTTGCGCAGCAAATGCTCGTGATCCTTTACGGCCATGGCCTGGCTGACGCTGTGCAGCGCGCCTTCGAGTTTTTCTGGCAAGAAGTAGGTTTCGTGCAAAGGCTGAGATGGGGTCGTGAACAAGACGTCTTGTCTAAGTCGCTGCATCGCCTGTTGAACTTCATCTGGCAGCGCAGTCATTTTTTTTGCGAAGGATGCGTAGTAAGTGACCAGCTTCTCGGTGATTTCTGTGCTGGGTTTACGGTTGTACAAAGTGGATAAAGTCCGTAGGTTGAGCGTTTCCCTCACCAGCGGATCGCCAGCCAGTTCTTGCAACAACCATTGGTACTCCGTGTCTGGCGTGAGCTTGAAGGGTGCGTGGGTCGCTTCGGGGCTGCCCGCGGTGTTGATCAGCATTGCCTTGCCGGGTGCGCTGTGGTTGACGGGCTCCATTGCGGGCAAAGTCGGGTGGTAGGCCAGTGCCGGGTTGTTCACGAAGCTGCCGCTCGAAGACAGGGGCACAGCGTGGCGCGACAACTTAACCCAGCCTTCGATCTGAGGGTTGGCGGACGCGTGTAGTCGGTTCGAGCGTGTGATTCCTGGGGAGGCCATGGAAAAAGTCTTGCTCAGGGAAAGGTCGGTGGCAAAAGAGGCCGCAGTGTGGGCGGAGCGCCTGACCTTGCACAAGAGCCATGGCCATTTTTTTTATGGTGCCATGGCAGCGTTTTTAGGGTCGCAGGTTCTGGGCGGCCAACCAACCCCGCAGCTCGTCAGGTTTTATCTGCCCCAGTTTGTGCTGGACCACCGCGCCATCGGGCGTGATGAGCACCGTGTAGGGCAGGGCGCGGGCGGTATTGCCTAGCGCGAGGGCCGGCTCGATGCCGGCCGGGCCCGCGGCGTAGAGCGGAAAGCGGATCTGGTGCTCCTGCGCAAAGGCGTTAATGCGCTCGGCGTTGTCTATGCCTATGCCCAGCACTTCCAAATTACGGTGGGTGTATTCATCGCGTACCTGTTGCAGGTCGGGCATCTCGGCCACGCAGGGGGCGCACCACGGGGCCCAGAAGTTGACCACCAGCCACTTGCCGCGCCAGTCGGACAGCGGCTGCGTGGCCCCCGCGGTGTTGGGGTAGCGCTGCGCAAACAGTTGATTGACGGCATCAGGATGTGGCGCGCCGGACTGCAGGCGCCACCAGGACGAACCCACCCCCACCACCAACGCCAGCGCGGCAATGACGACGACGAACAAACGTTGCAAAGTCATTGAGGCTCCGGGGTGTCGGCCAGCAGGTTTTGTAGTTGCTCGATGTTGGCGCGGCCGCTGGCCTCCACGGGATGCAGATCGGGGTCCGTAGCCGCGCCGCGCGGCGCCACGCGCAACGCATGGGGGCCATAAATTTCCAACACCACGCCGATGCGCGCGGGCATGCCGCGCGTGCGTGCGGGGGCAACCACAAACTGAATCAGTTCTTCGGCCTCGGGGCTTTCAAAGACCTCAAAGTCCACGCCCTCATTGAGTAGAAAGTGTTCGACGTCTTTGGCGCTGTCGGCAAATAGATGCAGATGCAGGTCGCTGTGTTCGGTGGCTGTGCCGTTGAGTGCGGCCCCCGTCAGGTGTGGCGCAAACGCAGCCAGGCGTTGCATCAGTTGCAGCGCCAGCATGCGCAATGCGCGCAGGTGCTGTCGATGACGCTCCCCCCCAAAGGTGGTCAGCCAGCGGCGCAATTCAGATTCAATCTGGGCGTTGTCCGGCAACAGGCCACGGGCATTGCGGGAGGTGCCCGCCACGGTGTGCAGCGCCTTGGTCTTGGCTGTGGCGTAGTCCAACCCCTCTTCAGCAATCAGGCGCGCGGCGGCTGCGGCGATTTCGCTTTGTAGATCCGATGGGGGCACGTGCGACATGCAGGGCAGTTTATCGAGGGCACAGTCCCGCACGGTGTCCACCCTAGGAGCTTGTCGGACTTGGGGCCATTGGCTGCAATTTGGCCGCGGCGGTCCATTTTCCACCGGTCTCTTGACCCATAGCTACGGCTATTGGCCTGCGAATCCGGCGAAAACTACATTGACATTCACCGCGGGGGCTGGGTACCGCGACTTGCGGGTGCAAGCACATCGAGATGCTGATCAACACTCGGCCCCGCAAAGTGCTGGACTACAAAACACCACTGGAGGTATTTAATGAAATGCAAGGCAGCATGAAATAACTAAGAATTCTCTTTTTGCTAAACGCAGTTGAAGTTGCATTTTTTGTTGCAGTTCAGATTTGAAGCCGCCCAGTTAGGTTGATAGGCCCTGGGCCTTTTTCTCAGTTCGAAGATCGTCTTCACAGCGTTGTTGGCGCATCAGGCCGCGCACCTACTTTGAAAACTCCGAGAGGAGCTCCCGTATTTCTTCCTTTGACAAAACCCCTGACTTTAAAATGGACGCCAATTCTTCCTTTGACAATGGGTATTGACGAAATAGTTGGCGCAACTCCGTTTTTCCAATGGGGAAAGCGCTTATTGGCGTGATGAGAGTGGGGTCGGCCTCAATTTTGGAAGGTAGGGTAACCCCCTCAACATTCACATAAATTTTGTAGCGCGTGAACCCTTCTGGAAAGGATTGATCGAGATACAAGGTGGTTCCTGCCGGAAGTAGATGGTTTTTTCCTTCCAAGGATCCCGTCAACATCAGAGGAAATTCTAGCGTATGCGTTCTCACTGTAATCTCCCCGGCCAAAGAACATCCAACTGTTGCTAATAGTAGGGCAAGGCCTATTACCTGCGCCAATGTGCCGCGCTGAATTCTATTCATATTCCATAGCCTTATCTGAACGAATACATGTCTGATGGGTTGTTCCGCTCGTCACGTTCAAACGGATCTCCCGGCTCTATGTAGCACGCGGCTTCCACTTCAACTGGCCACACGGGCACTTTGCTCGTGCGCATTGCGAATAGTCGGCCAAGCCAAATCAAGATTGACAGTGGCAGCATCAAGAATCCAATCACGTGACCGAATCCAAAATTGATCCACATTCGATAGAAGCTTTGTTTGGCAGTCTCGCGCTTATCGGTCACGCCCATGAAAATTTTAACCAAAGATGCAGATTCCTCCGATCCTTCCTTCATATAGCGGCGCAGGAATTCCCAATGGCGTAACAAGAGGCTCTTGTCCTCGCCGCCATTGCTGAAAGCAAACGTCTCGACAACGGTTTGCCCGTCAGCAGCAAGAACATGGCCAAGAATATCCAACTGTGCTCTGCTCGTCATGAAGGGACCTCGGGCAAGGGTAAAGAACAAGTCATCCCATTGGGCCGCCAGCACGCTGCCATTTTTCCGGAACACGTAGACCATTCGGTTCTTGCGATTCAGGCGGATGGGGTAATGCGTGTAAGCGAAGGATTCTTTGCGGAGTGCCCAGATTGAAAAAATAATAACCGGTAGACACAGCAAGAACATGCCGAAGTAAACGCCAAATTCTGGTGATTGTCGAAGCCCATTCGGATCAAAATACAGTTTTATGTCAGAACCCGATGGCAACGCAGGTGCGATCAAGAGCATCAACGCAAGACCCCCAACAAACGAGACGAGCATGGTAAGCACAGCAAGTATCCAGAAACTGGCGAATCCCTTCCACCCGAAATATTTATCTACAGATTCCAAATAGGTACTGTTCAGCCTTGTTACCACCAACTGGTAGATCGGGTCCACATTGAGTCGCTGCTTTTGCTTTAACTGATTTGTACGTTCCTCGTCAGTCAACGATCTATTGATCTTGAAATCCCCTATCAGCCCGTAATAATCCATAATGCTTTTCTGCCTTGTGAATCGATACGCAACTCGTGCGGTTCAGTTTCATCATCCAGATCGTGCTGGCCACTGAGGTTGGCCCACGAATGTACTCGCCCCAGTTACATGGTAGTCGGTGAATGTCAGCATAGTTGTCGCCTGGATTAAGCGGCCAGTGGTTGGATTTGTGGCGGCCGGATTGCTGTGTTCACAACGCAATCTCGATCTGGATTGAGGGCGACGGCGCCGATGGGATCCGTCCGATAGGCTCTTAGAATCGCCGCCTTACTTTTTGGGTTGATCTGACTGTGCATCTACATATTCTGGGCATTTGCGGCACCTTCATGGGCGGGCTGGCTCTGCTGGCGCGTGAGGCTGGACATCGCGTGACGGGGTGCGACGCCAACGTGTATCCGCCCATGTCGGATCAGTTGCGCGCCGCAGGCATCGAGCTCATGGAGGGCTATGACGCCGATCAGCTCAAGCTCAAACCTGATCTGTTCGTGGTGGGCAATGCCATCAAGCGCGGCAATGCGTTGATGGAAACCGTGCTCGATGCGCGTGCGCCCTTTGTCTCGGGGCCGCAATGGGTGGGGGAGCAGTTGCTGCGCAGCCGCTGGGTGCTGGCGGTGGCCGGCACGCATGGCAAGACCACGGCCTCGTCCATGTTGGCGTGGATCCTGGAGTACGCCGGCATGGCGCCGGGTTTTCTGATTGGTGGCGTGCCGCAAAACTTTGGCGTGTCGGCGCGCACGGGTCAGAGCGATTTCTTTGTGATTGAAGCCGACGAATACGACACGGCGTTTTTTGATAAGCGCAGCAAGTTTGTGCATTACCTGCCACGCACGGCCGTACTCAACAACCTGGAGTACGACCACGCCGACATCTTTCCCGATCTGGCTGCCATCGAAACCCAGTTCCATCACCTGGTGCGTGTGCTGGCGCGCGGCGCGCGCATCGTGGTCAATGGCGATGACGCGGCACTGGCCCGTGTGCTGGCGCGGGGCTGCTGGTCCGAGGTCGAGACCTTTGGTCGCAGCGGGCAGTGGCAGGTGGCCGAGCAAGCGCCTTATGCCGTGCAGTACCTGGGTCAAACCCTGGGCGAAATGCGCATGAGCCTGCCCGGCGCACACAACCGGGCCAACGCGCTGGCGGCGCTGGCGGCGGCGCGACATGTGGGCGTGACGCCTCAGGTGGCACTCGATGCGCTGGCGGAATTTTCGGGCGTGAAGCGCCGTCTGGAAGTGCGCGCTGAAGTGGGCGGTGTGCGTGTGCTCGATGACTTTGCCCATCACCCCACGGCCATTAAAGAAACCATTGCCGCTGTGCGTGCGCAGAGCGTTTCAAACCGCGTCATCGCCATCCTGGAGCCGCGCTCCAACACCATGAAGCTGGGCACCATGGCCGAGCGCCTAGTCGATAGCTTGTCCGGTGCAGATCGCGTGTTCTGTTTTGCCGGCACGGGCGTGAATTGGGATGCCGCGCAGGTGCTTGCTCCTTTGGGCGCAAAGGCCACGGTGTGTGCGGATTTGGTGCCGATGATCGAGCGCATCGTGGCCGAGGCGCGTCCGGGCGATCAGTTGCTCATCATGAGCAACGGTGCGTTTGGCGATATCCATCGCCGGGTGATTGAGGCGCTGAGCGCAAGGCAGATCGATGGTGGATTGCCCAAGTAGGCTGCGTTGATTTCCCTCACCCTAACCCCTCTCCCGGTGGGAGAGGGGCTTTTAACTTCCCTCTCCCACCGGGAGAGGGATCGAGGGTGAGGGAAAAGCGCTGCGGCTTAAAGCGACTGCCACGTAATGAGGTAGAACTTAACAATGATCATTTACCTGCACGGTTTTTTATCGACGCCGCAAAGCACCAAGGCCCTGTTGCTGCGTGATGCCCTGGCCGCACGCGGCATGGCTGATGAATACGTGTGCCCGCAATTGCCGCTATCACCGCGCGCCGCGGCCAAGCTGGTGTTGGCCACGGCGCAAATGGAAGCCGCCGAGAGCCTCACCGTGATTGGCTCCTCGCTGGGCGGGTTTTATGCCACCTGGGTGGCCGAGAAAATCGGTTGCCGCGCTGTGCTGCTCAACCCGTCTATCAAGCCCTACGACGATCTGCGCCCCTATGTGGGCCCGCAGAAACTCTATGGTTCCGGCGACGCCGTCGATTTCAAACCGCAATACCTTGAAGAGCTGCTCGCCATCGATACGCCGCACATCACACGCCCCGAGCGTTATCTGTTGCTTGCTGCCACGGGCGATGCGCTCATCGACTACCGCAGCATGGTGGCCAAGTACTCAGGCGCGCAGCAGCGGGTCATTGAAGGCTCTGACCATCAGCTCACCGATTTTCCCAACTACCTTGATCAGGTGCTGGCTTTCTGCGGTGTGTGCGCATGAATGTGCTGTTCGAGGAAGACGGCGCCTTCAAGGCGGGCACCGTGTTGTCAGCCACCGACGCCGCACTGCAAGTGGAGTTGGCCAGCGGCAAACGCACCAAGGTCAAGACCGGTCACGTGCTGCTGCGTTACGACGCGCCGAGCCCCGCGCAACTCATGGCGCAGGCCACACAGGCGGCGGCCGACATTGATCTGGATTTTCTTTGGGAATGTGCGCCGCAAAGTGAGTTCGGCTTTGAAGACTTGGCGCGTGACTACCACGGCGCCGCGCCCGATGCGGTGCAGGCCGCGAGCATTCTGCTGCGCCTGCATGGCGCGCCGGTGTATTTCCACCGCAAGGGGCGGGGCCGGTATCGCCCCGCGCCCGCCGACATCCTCAAGGCCGCATTGGCGGCGGTCGAGCGCAAGCGCCTGGCTGAAGAGCGCCGCGCTCAAATGGTGGAGGCACTGAAGGGCGGCACGCTGCCTGAAGCCATTGCGCAGCAAGGCATCAACCTGTTGGTGCGGCCGGATAAAAATGGCATTGAGTGGAAAGCACTGGAACAAGCCGCGCAGGAGCTGCAACTCTCACCCCTGCGCCTCATGTTGGCGCGCGGCGGCATCGCCTCGACGTTTCGCTGGCATCTGGATGCGTTCTTGCTGAGTTCCTTTCCGCGCGGCACGCGGTTCGATGCTCAACTGCCCGCGCCGCATGTGGCGGGCGAGGCGCTGCCGCTGGCCGACGTGCAGGCCTTCTCCATTGACGACTCCGCCACCACGGAAATCGACGATGCTTTTTCGGTGCAGGGCCTGACCTCAGATGCGCCCACGCTGCGTATTGGCATCCATATCGCCGCGCCCGCGCTGGCCATTACGCGCGGTGATGCGCTCGATGCCGTGGCGCGCGCGCGCATGTCCACCGTGTACGCGCCGGGCATGAAGATCACCATGCTGCCGCCGCAGTGGATTGAGGCGTATTCGCTCAACCTGGGTCAGACCGTGCCGGTGCTCTCGCTCTATGTGGAGGTGGACCGGGTGAGCTTCACGGCGCTGTCCTTTGAAACGCGGGTGGAGCGTGTGCGCATTGCCGCCAATTTGCGCCATGACGTGCTCGATGAAGTGGTGACCCCCGAGGCCATCGAAGCCGGCCAGCTCGATACGTCCTTTGGCAAAGAGCTGCTCTTCCTGCACGGCCTGGCGCGGGTGCTGCTGGCCGAGCGCGAACGCGTGCGCGGCAAACCCGAATCCCTCGGACGCGTGGACTACACCTTTCGCGTCGATGCGGTGCCCTCTGACGCCACCTCAGACGATCCCTACGACATCGAACACGGCCGTGTGGACATCGTGCCGCGTCGTCGCGGTGCGCCGCTTGATCTCATCGTGGCCGAACTGATGATCCTGGCCAATTCCCATTGGGGCGGATGGCTGGCGCAGCACAAGGTCGCGGGCATCTACCGCTCGCAAAGCTACAACCGCGGCGTGAGCAACGTGCGCATGAGCACCACACCCGCGCCACACGAAGGCATGGGCGTGGCGCAGTACACCTGGGCCAGTTCACCGCTGCGCCGGTTTGTCGATCTGGTCAATCAGCGGCAACTCATCGCACTGGCGCAGGGGCAGACCCCCGCTTATGCGGCCCATGACGCCGAACTCTTTGCCATCGTGTCGGGCTTTGATGCGGCCTACACGGCGTATGCCGAGTTTCAGGATCGGCTCGAGCGCTACTGGTGTTTGCGCTGGCTGCGTCAGGAAAACGTGACGCGCATCGGTGCCACGGTGGTCAAGGGCGATGTGCTGCGGCTCGATGCCATGCCTTTTGTCATGCGCCTGCCAGGGCTGCCCGAGCTGCCGCGCGGGCAACGGCTGGAACTGGACGTGCTGGGCATCGACGACGTGGATCTCACGCTGGAAGCACGCGTGCATCAAGTGCTGACGGTGCAAACGCCCGAACAGCCGGGTGAAGAGCGGGCAGATGAGGTGTTAGAAGTGGTGGAACCGGACGTGCCGCCGCCCAGTGATACGGGTTCTGCTGGATAGAATCAACGGCAGCTTCTTCCAAAGGCGTTTTCGCTTGCACACCGTCCGCTCCGTTTTTCGCAACAAAATCCTGATGGGCGCGCTGGGCGTTTCGCTGGGCGCACACGCATCGGTATTGGCCGTGCGGTTTATTGATGCCGAGCTGCTGCGGCGCCGTTCCAGCGACACCACGCTTGAAATCATCTTGGTGAATGCGCGCAGCGAGACGCAGCCGACCAAAGCCGATGCGCTGGCGCAGGCCAGTCTGGATGGGGGCGGCGCCAATGACAGTGGCCGACGCACGTCACCTTTGCCCTCCACCTTTGAGATGCGTGATGGTGAATCGCTCGACGCTGCGCGTCGCGCCGTTGAGCAGCTGGAGCAGGAACAAAAAGAACTGCTGACCCGCCTGGCGGCCGGTGGGGCGGTCGAACATGCATCGCAAAAAGAATTCAAGCTCTCGCAGTCCGATTCCGGCAGCGAGGAGCAAACGCGCGAGCAGCTGGCGCGCATGCAGGCCGAGATTGCCAAACTCGTCTCGGACTATCAGAAGCGCCCGCGCAAACACCACTTCATGCCCAGCACGTCGGAGTACCGCTTTGCGCGCTATGTTGAAGACTGGCGTGCGCGCCTGGAGCGCATCGGCAATGAGCACTACCCCCACGAGGCGCGCGGCAAGTTTTATGGCGAGCTGCGTATGACCGTCGTCATCCGTAAGGACGGTGTGCTGATGGATGCCGTGGTTGAAAAATCTTCCGGCTCGCCGGTGCTGGACCGTGCGGCGCGACGTATCGTGAGCATGGCATCGCCTTATCCACCTTTCCCACCGGATCTGTCGCAAGATACGGACGTGCTTGAAATCACCCGAACCTGGATCTTCACCAACGACTTGTTTGCAACCCGCGGTGCGGGTAAAGACACTGGAGCAAAGCCGTGATGAACGTCTACAAAATTTGGTTTTAAGCTGTACCTACTCCAAACCCCACACACTCTTTCTGGCGAGACAACCATGGGCCGCACCGCTACCGTCAAAGAACCTCCTGCTCAGGCCACGGACATCGCTCGCTACGGCGTGGTGGGCAACCCCATCGCCCAGAGCATGTCGCCCGAGATTCACGCCTTGTTTGCCAAGCAGTGCAAACAGACTCTGACGTATGAGCGTCTGCTCGCGCCCATCGACGGTTTTGAAGACTTTGCGCTGGCTCTGCGTGATGCGGGTTATCTGGGCGTGAACGTCACCACCCCCTTCAAGCTCGACGCTGCCAAGCTCTCTGATGACCTCACCGCTCGTGCGCGTCTGGCCGGTGCCGTTAACACGCTGACTTTTGATGACGATGCCATCGTGGGTGACAACACCGATGGCATTGGGTTTGTGCGCGATGTCACCCATCGCCTGAAGTTTCAGCTCAAGGATTCAGCCATTCTCATTCTGGGCGCGGGCGGCGGTGTGCGCGGCATGATCGGCGCGCTGCTCGAAGAAAAACCCAAGTGGATTGCTGTGGCCAACCGCACGCACGGGCGCGCGCTGGAGCTGGCCGACGAATTCGGTGTGGAAGCGCTGTCGTATGACGAAGTGGCTGCCGAACATTTTGATTTGGTCATCAACGCCACCTCGGCCAGCTTGAACCACCAGGCGCTGCCGCCCATCGACCCCGAAACGTTTGACGATTGCTTGCTTGCCTACGACCTGGTGTACGACCCTCGACCCACGCCGTTCATGCAACTGGCCCAGCAGGGCGGGGTCGTCACGGTCAGTGATGGTCTGGGCATGCTCGTGGAACAGGCTGCCGAGGCGTTTTCTGTGTGGCGCGGTGTCATGCCAAAAACGACTCCGGTGTACGCCGAATTGCGCCGCATGATGGACGCCATGGCGAAAGGTGGCGGCATGGCCGGTGGCGCCGAGTTGCAAGCGGTGACACGCTAATTTCTCTTGTCAGGCATACAAGTTCTAGAGCGCGCGGTCCGCTGGGTGGGCCGGTTGGCGCTGCTCGCCCTGGTGGTCGTTCTGGGCATACAGATCTGGTTCCTGGGTTGGGTGGCCTACTGGAAGTGGGAGAACCCCACCGAGACCGCCTTCATGCAGCGCGAGAAGGTGCGGCTGGAAGAAAACAGTGCCAACAAAATCATCAAGGGCAAGAGGGTTGCGGAAAAAAATTCCAAGCCCGTCCTGCGCTTTCAGTGGGTACCTTACGCGCGCATCTCTAATCACCTCAAACGCGCCGTGATTACGGCCGAAGACGCGCGCTTCGTTGAACACGAAGGCGTGGACTGGGACGCCATGCAAAAGGCGTACGAGAACAATCTCAAGCGTGGCAAGCCCGCGCGTGGTGGCAGCACCATTTCGCAGCAACTGGCCAAG
>CAZZAD010000017.1:0-5443 GCA_964652055.1 uncultured Burkholderiaceae bacterium
ATCCCCACCCCCGCCCTCCGCTTGAAGGGGAGGGAGTAACCACCTCACTGATCTCTGACAGAGATGTGATCAAAAGACAGGGCGCCGGCCGGGGCCCAATTTGGGGCGCTCGCAATTGGGCCCCGGCCGGCGCCGGGGCGACGACTAACCCGCACTACCGCTTGTTTTTATCCCGCGCAATGCGCGCAAACGCCGAGTGGTTGTGGATGGATTCAAAGTTCTCCGCTTCCACCACAAAGGCGCCCACACGCCGATCAGTGTTCAGTGCCACCGCCACATCACGCACCAGGTCTTCCACAAATTTCGGGTTGTCGTAGGCGCGCTCGGTCACGTATTTTTCATCAGGGCGCTTGAGCAAGCCGTAGACCTCGCACGAGGCGCTGCGCTCGGCTATGCCGATGAGCTCTTCCACGGTGATGTCGCCCACCAGCGTGGCCTCAATGCGCACGTTGGAGCGTTGGTTGTGCGCGCCGTAGTCGGAAATTTCCTTCGAGCACGGGCACAGGCTGGTGAGCGGCACGTTGACCTGCACGTGAAACGACGTGGCGCCGTCCGCCTGACGCTGGGCGCGCCACAGCACGTCGTAGTCCAGCAGGCTTTGCACTTTAGACACGGGCGCCGTTTTGGCGACGAAGTATGCAAAGCGCATTTCCAGCATGCCGTGCTGCGCTTCCAGGCGCCCGAGCATGTCGTTCAACATGGCTTTGAAACTCTTGGGGTCGAGCGGTTCGGTGGTGGCTTCGAGCAACTCCACAAAGCGCGACATATGCGTGCCGCGCACGCCGGCAGGCAACTCCACGGTCATGGTGCAGGTGGCCACCGTGGGCAGCAGACGATGGCCCGCGCGCAGCGTGATGGGGTAGCGCACGCCGGCCACACCTACGGCATCAATGGCGAAACCACGGCTGTCAATTTGTGACTGTATGTCGGGCAAAAAGACAAGATGATCAGGTGCATTCATGGGTCTAACTCCTGTGTACTGGTCCCGCGTCCCAGACCCAATGTCCGGGCTCGCGGGCAACCTCAAGGAAAAAAAGCAATCGAAAAAATCAAAATAGATAGGTTGGGGGTGAGCGCAGCGAACCCCAACGCCAACCGCTGTTGCGGCGCCGATGTTGGGGTTCGCAAGCTCACCCCAACCTACGAAAAAAATTTAGAACGGCATTGGGGTCAAAGGGACTTCAGGTACTGCGCAAGGTCAGCCTTTTGTTGTGGGGCCAGGCCCAGCGAGCGGCGTGTGTCGTAACGCTGCACCACATCGTCAAGCGTGGCCGCGGAGCCATCGTGAAAGTACGGCGCGTGTTGCCACAGGCCACGCAACGGCGAGGTGCGGTACTGCTTGCTCGCGGAACGTGAGGCGTAGCTGGGCGACTCAGGTTCCGCCATGGAATCGGCGACCGGATGCAGGCGCTCGTTGGCATCAGTAAACAATGCACCGCTATGACAGGTGGCGCACTGCCCCTGGTTCTCAAACACCAGCTTGCCGCGTGCTGCAGCACTGACATCAAAACTGCCTGCAGGCGCAGCGGGAGCTTTGAGGCTGAGCTGGTAAGCCTGGAGCGCAGGCAACTTGCTGCTCACCTGATCCACATTGCCCTGAGTGATGTTGATGCCCAAGCGGGGTTCGACAAATGAGCCACGGCCCCCCATCTCCACCACGGCTACGTAGCGGTTCCAGTAGCTAAGTTGCTCGCCGTCGCCCGTGAAGGTCACGCGATGGATGCCGTCCAGGCCATAGGCTGGTGGAATGACCACGGGTTTGTTCAGGCCGTCGATGTTGTGCCGTGGATCGAATTTGCCTTTGCCCCAACTGTTGAGTACGGCTTTGGTGGTGGCATCGAGCGCGGGCGAGAGCGCAATAATCTTGCCCGGATCGAGGTCTCGGTTGGCCCAACCGTCGAGACGCTTGCCGATACCGGCGGCGAACGAGTTGTCCACGGTGGAGTGACACAGTGCGCAGGTGACGCCCACGTGGGTGAGTTGTTCCACACCGCCCACAGTTGCTACCGTGCCCTTGAGTCCCACCACCGCATTAAGTTTCAACAAGGCCACGGTGGTGGCAGGTTGGGTGAGGTCTATGGCGCCACTCTTGATGCCATCGACCACCGCTTGTGGCAGCGCCTCGGCGTCGACTTTGAGTCCTGCCGACAGCGCCGTGACTGGGTCGACTGCGGTCCGGATGACTTCATGCATACGCAGCGTGTCGGTCCAGTGCGCTTCATCACCAAAAGTGTCGAAGCGAAAAATCTGTTGACCTTGGGCGATCAACGCGGCCTGTTCTTGTTCGGCCGTGTTGTCAGCTGACCCACTGCATGCGCTGGCCGCGAGCACAGCAATGCTTAAGGCGCTTGTCCATAGGGCAGTACGTAGCGCGAGGTTGCGCAGGGTAGTGATCCGAGCCAATGACGTCTTCACGAGTGTTCTCCTTGCCGATATTTGAAATAAATGGGCGCAATGTCTGCATGCGCCGCGGTTGTTGTGGCTGCTTCGAGATTTATCGAATCAGCCCTTGCTGATGCAGCGCGGCCATGACGCGAACCACCACGGCGTCGCAGTTCGCGCCGTCAAAAGCAAAGACTTGGGGGGTGTGGACTTCAATGCGGGCGCTCAGCGCATCGCGCAACATCGAGCGCGCGCGCAGATAGCGCGTCTTGACCACATCGACGGTGAGGTTCAGGCAGAAGGCGGTTTCTTCAACGCTCATTTCTTCCACAGCGCGCAACATGAACACGCTGCGGTACTTGGGTGGCAACTGGGAAATGGCTGCTTGCAACAGGCCACGCATCTGACCGCGTTCGGCGGCCACGTCAGCGGCTTCGCCTGCAGTGGGGCTGCTCGACATGGGGTACTCCGAAGAGGAGGCGAGGGTAGGGGTGCTGGAATGGGTGGAGTGGGCATAGGCGTCATCGCTCTCCAAAGAGACATGACGACCTTCGCGACGCATCATGTCCAGCGCCACGTTGATGGCGATACGCGCCAGCCATGTGCCCAGCGAAGACTGCGCGCGGAACTGATCGAGCTTCGTGAAGGCGCGCAAATAGGTGTCCTGCACCACGTCTTGCGCTTGTGCGTCGTCAGCGACGATGCCGCGTGCCGTGCGATACAGCAGGCGGTTATGGCGTCGCATGATCAGCTCAAACGATGTTCCGCTACCGGCGCGCGCACTGGCCACTAACTCCAGATCGGAGGGCGAGGCCGGTGGTGTGGCGGCTGGCGGTGTGTCGTAGGGGGCAGGGTGGGGGGCGGGCATGAGGTGAACTCCGGCTTCTGTGGCATTAGACGGGGGCAAGGGGAAATTAGTGACAAAGTGAACCCTCCTCTTGAGATTGAACCGGTTGTCCCCATAATCCGGCCCGCCCATAAAAAACGGAGCCTATCCATGACTGAAACATCGACTGCCACCTCAACCAAAGAAACCCGCGGCTTTCAGGCCGAAGTGAGGCAACTACTTCACCTGATGATTCATTCACTGTATTCCAACAAAGAAATTTTTCTGCGCGAGTTGGTGAGCAACGCCTCAGATGCTTGCGACAAACTGCGTTTTGAAGCCATTGCCCAGCCCACGCTGATGCCCGCCGGCGAGGCGCTGGCCATTGATGTGCGTTTCGACAAGGCCGCGCGCACCATCACCATTTCCGACAACGGCATCGGCCTGAGCCGTGATGAGGCCATGGCGCATCTGGGCACCATTGCCAAAAGTGGCACGCGCGAATTTTTTGCGGCGCTCACGGGTGATCAGAAAAGGGACGCGCAGCTCATCGGCCAGTTCGGGGTGGGGTTTTATTCCAGCTTCATCGTGGCTGATCGTGTCACCGTCATTTCCCGTCGCGCCGGTTTGGCGACCGATCAGGCCGTGTGTTGGGAAAGTGAAGGTTCGGGCGAATACACCGTGGCGCCTGCGCAGCGCGACACCTGCGGCACGGACGTGATCTTGCATCTGAAAGACGGCGAAGACGAGCTGCTGTCGAGCTGGAAACTCAAGTCCATCCTGACGCGTTATTCCGATCACATTGCCACGCCCATTCGCATGAAAAAAGAGGAGTGGGACAAAGACAAAAACGAGTACGTCACGCTCGATGAGCCCGAAACCGTGAACCAGGCCAACGCCTTGTGGGCACGCAACAAAAACGACATCACGGATGAGCAATACCAGGCGTTTTACAAACACGTAGGCCACGATTTAACCGATCCGCTGGCCTGGACCCACAACCGCGTGGAGGGCAAACAGGAATACATCCAGTTGCTCTACATCCCCTCGCGCGCGCCGTTCGACTTGTGGGATCGCAACACACGTCATGGCGTCAAGCTCTATGTGCGCCGGGTATTCATCATGGACGACGCTGAACAGCTCATGCCGCCTTACTTGCGTTTTGTGCGTGGCGTGATTGATTCGGCCGATCTGCCGCTCAATGTCTCGCGTGAGTTGCTGCAAGAGTCGCGCGACGTGCGGGCCATTCGTGAAGGTTCCACCAAGCGCGTGTTGGGTTTGCTTGAAGAGCTGGCGGAAAACCGCAAAGAGGATTACGCCACGTTCTGGGCCGAGTTTGGCCAGGTGCTCAAAGAAGGCATCGGTGACGATGCTGCCAACCGCGAGCGCGTGGCCAAGTTGCTGCGCTTTGCCTCCACTACCAGCGAGGGCGCCACGGTGTCCTTGGCCGATTACGTGGGCCGCATGAAAGAGAGCCAAAAGAGCGTCTACTACGTCACGGGCGACACGCCGGAGGCGGCGCGCAACAGCCCGCATCTGGAGATTTTTCGCAAGAAGGGCGTTGAGGTACTGCTCCTCACGGACCGGGTGGATGAATGGATGTTGAGCTTCCTGTCTGAATTTGAGGGTAAGCCCTTGGAATCGGTGGCCAAGGGTGATCTGGATCTGGGTGAGCTGGCCGATGCCGAAGAGAAACAAGCCCAGCAAAAAGTGGCTGAGGAATACAAAGACCTGGTGGCCAAGGTGAAAGAGGTGCTCGCAGATCGGGTGCAAGACGTACGAATCACTTTGCGTCTGACGGATTCGCCCGCTTGCGTGGTGGTGGCGCGCGATGCGATGAGTGCCCATCTGGCCCGCTTGCTAAAAGCGGCAGGTCAGAAAGCACCCGATGCGCGCCCCATCCTCGAACTCAATCCACAGCACGCCTTGGTGCAGCGTCTTAAGTATGAGTCCGACGTCGGGCTCAAGGACTGGGCCGCGCTGCTGCTTGACCAAGCGGTTTTGGCTGAGGGCGGGGCGCTGGACGATCCGGCCGGTTTTGTGCGTCGGGTCAATCAGATGCTTCTAGATGCCCCAGCCAGGTAAGCGGTAGGGGGCGTGGTCTCAATTGACGGGCGTGCGTCTACTGGTTTGCCACGGCCTGACCAGCGGGCTGGGGCAGAATCGGCGCGTGACGCACAGCCGCCCACACGGCGAGTTGAAGGCACACCGGGCGGCATCCACTTTCAACGACAT
>CAZZAD010000017.1:5453-19212 GCA_964652055.1 uncultured Burkholderiaceae bacterium
GACATTCGGTCTTTGCTCGAACCTGAGTCGGCGTACAGGTCCTCGCCCTCGCGTCGGGCCACGTCGCGTCGCGTGCTCGAAGAATGCTGGTCCCTGCTGCGCGATGCTATCGAACCGAATTTGCCCGAACTGTTGCTGCAAACCCTGGGGCCTGCCACGCGCTCAGAGCACGTGGACGAGATTCCTGCAGCGCGTAGAGTGATGTCGCGTGATCGGGCGTTTACGGAAGCGTTTTCGGCGGCGCTGCAAGTTGAATTCAAGACGGCGCTCAAGGATTTCCTGGAGCACAAAGTGGCCAGTGTGGAGTCGGTTCCGGGCCTCAAGGCGTGGAGCCTGATCGATTACGGCGAGATGGAGCTTTCAACCACCATCGAAACCGGTTCCAACCGCATGCGTAACGCGATGGAGGAGGTCTACGCATCGGTCTGGCAACGTCTGGCCAATTTGGTGCGAGAGCCCGACTTGCGCGAGGTAGACAATCCTTTTCGTCCGGCGCTGTTGCTGCGTGCAGTACACACCGCGCTGCGTGCCACCGAGGTCAAGGACGACAACGTTCTACGTGCACTGTTGCAGCGTTTTGAGGCCACGCTGACCGCGCCACTGGCCAGTGCCTATGACGCCATCAACCGTTACTTCGAAAGCAAGGGCATCAGTGGTGACCCCGACATCGCCAGCATGACACGCAACGCCGTGGGTACAGGTCCGGCGGGTCCGCGCGCATTGCGCTTTGCCAGTGGGGTGAGCGCTGAAGTGATGCTGCGCGCGCTTTATGAGCGCCTGGGCGGTGCTCAGGGCACGCCATCGTCTAGGGCCCTGCCGCAACCCCAGCCCGCCATGCAGTCGGTAGCAACTTCCGCAGCCGCTGCGATTTCAGCATCGTCATTGGCGCTGGCCCCGGTGGACTCGGCCCCCCGATTGCCCACCGGCGCTATTGATCGCGACCTGCTGGCGGCCATCGGCGAGCTGCAAAAGCTGGGCGCGGTGGCCCTGGCCGCGTTAAAGCAGGGCGCGCATCTGCAGACCGAGGCCAGCGCCGACCCCATACTCCTGCGTTCCAACCTGGTGCAGAAGGCACCGCGACAGCTCGACAAACTCACCATTGAAATCGTGGGACTGCTCTTTGATCGGGTGAACCGTGATGCCTACGTGCCGCAGAAGGTCAAGGTTTTAATCCAGCAGTTGCAATATCCCTTGATTAAGGTGGCACTGGTTGATCCGGAACTCTTTGCCTCGAATGAACACCCCGCTCGCCGATTGTTAGACCGTATTGCCTCCACCGCAGTGGGTTGGGTGGGGCAAGGGGAAGAAAACGCGCGATATCTCGATGCCGTCAACCAGGCGGTGAGCACTGTTTTGGCCGCGGAAGACGATGGGGTGTCCGCGTTTGTGAACGCGCTCTGTGCGTTTGACGCGTACCTGTCTAGTGAGCACACCCGTGATGATGATCCGGTGACGCGCGCCCGGCGTGCGTTGGTCGAAGCCGAGAGCCGCGAGATCATGGTGATCAACGCCACGATCAAAATTCGCCGTGCCTTTGACTCGGTGCAGTTGGAGTCCTACTTGCGCGATTTTTTGCTGCAGGTCTGGCCGCGTGTGCTGGTGGCCGTGGCCTTGCGCGAGAAGGGCAATGACTCCGTGCACGCGGCGGTCAAGACGTATCTGTCGATTGTTCCGGATCTGGTGTGGAGCGTGCAACCCAAGCTCAGTATGGAAGAACGCAAGCGCCTGGTGAGCATCATTCCGGCTGTGCTGACCATGCTGCGCAAGGGTCTAACCCTGATGGAATGGCCCAAGGAGCGCATTCAGAGTTTTTTCTCGCAGCTGATGAATTCACACGCGCAGGCAGTCAAGGCGCTTGATCTGGTGCATGGTGCGCCTACTGCCGTATTTGAAACCAGCACTTTGCGCATCAAGCTCGATGGTGTGGAGCACCTGTCCAGCGAACTGGCCGAGGCCGATGCTGCAAGCGAAGTAGTACATGTGGCCGATGATTTCGTGCGCCGGGCACTGGCAGACAACGGTGCGCAGGTGACGCATATTGCTACTCCAGCCGAGGTGGCGGAAGGGACAAGTCAAGCGGTTGACGCAGAAGAAAAGGCGCCCACCGTCCGGGCGCTACTCGAGTCTGTGAAATGCGGGCAGTGGTTTGTGTTTGAGCGCGAAGGCAAAACTCATCAGATGCAGCTGCGCTGGATCAGTCCGCATCGGACGCTTTTTCTCTTTACAACGGCCGTTACGGGTTCGGCGCAGTCCCTCTCGTCTGAGACCATAGCCGGGCTGATACGCATCGGGCAGATCCGTCCCGCAGACGACGGTCCGCTCTTTGACCGTGCGGTCAAAGATGTGTTGCACGAGTTGCGCCACGCTTCGGATGCGTCGCGACCGACATCATCCAACCCTGCATTCGCCAGGGCGGCTTTGTAGATGGGCACAGCACAACGTACCCGTCGTAGCGACGCGGCTACGCCGGACATCACCTTGTCCGAAGCTGACGGTGTGCGCTACCTGCATTTCGGCACCGAGTGGATACAGGGGGCGATGCGTCTGGCGCGACCCTATGCGTTGGAGCTCGAATATCAGCAGCTGATGATGGCCGTGGGGCTGTGTCTGCCACAGCCCCAACGTATCGTGCTGTTGGGTTTGGGTGCGGCGGCCTTAGCCAAATTTTGCTGGCGTTCGTGTGCACCGGCACATGTGGTGGCTGTAGAACTTGCGCCGGGCGTGGTGGAAGTGGCGCGGCAATGGTTCAGTTTGCCGCCCGATGATGAGCGCCTGTGTGTGATGATCGATGACGCGCGTGAGTTCATCACTCGGGCTGCTGCGCAGTCATCTGCCGACTGGCTCCTCGTGGATCTGTACGACAGCCAGGCACGTGGCCCGGTGTATGACGACGTGGATTTTTACGCGGCGTGTTGCGCAGTGTTGCGTGAACCGGGTGTGGCGGCATTCAATCTGTTCGGCCGTCGTTTTGCACCCAGCTATGCGGCAATCAAACAAGCCTTCTGTGGGCGCGCCATCACGCTGCCTGCGACACCCGAGGGCAATCGCATTGTGTTGGGGTATCGGGGTGAGAATTTTGACCAATTGCCAGCGGCCATGTCGCTGCATGCTCCGGCGTTGCAAGCGCGCTGGCGTTTGCCGGTGCAGCAATGGATAAAAGGCAGCCTTTTCGAGGGTAGTGCTTCCCGCGAGACCCCAATGCGGGAAAGTGGTTGTGAATTCACAGCCAAACTGGCTTGACAGGGTAGGGATGACCGATACAGTGACCTCTCGTTCAACCCCGCGTGCAACTCTGGCAGGCGGGGTTGTGTCATTCGGTTCAAGCGAACCGTCCAGGGTTTGACATGTCAGAAGATTTGAACCCCCACGGGCCATACACACAGGGCTCCGGTGCCTCTTCCGGTGCAGCCCCAGGTGGGCTGCCCTACGTTCCTGCGGCCCAGGCATCGGCTTTGTTGCGTAGTGGCCTGGCCATTGCTGTTGAACTGATGCAGCAGGCCTTGCCCTCGCTGATGCGTGAGGTCCTCGAAGCGGTTTCCGGTCGCTGGGACATGGATGTGGGCGCGCCGCTCGTGCAGCGCATGCTCACGCTCAAGGCCGACCCATTCCGGATGGCCTACATCGAGCATCTGCGGCAACGACAGGACGTGGCGCTTGAAGCGCTGCAACGCCGAGAGCAGGAACAGGCCAAGACCGAGGTTGATTTTGAATCGATGACGTTGATTGATGCCGACACGGTTCAAAGCATGACTCTGGTCGAACGCACCGCGAAGCGGGTTTTTGGGCGCGTTGAAGAACAGCTGCGCGACCTCAATTTTGTGGTGGGCTACCTGACGGGGCGTGCCTCCATCCGATCTATGGACAGTCCGTTTGCGCCGGATGTTTTTGTGTCGGCGCTGGTGCTTACCGCGCAGGGCCAGCAGCTGCATGAAGACGCTTTTGAATACCTGTTGCACGCTTTTGAAAAGCCGCTGTCCGAAGAAATCAGTCGTATTCATGCCGAGCTGTTGACGCACTTCAAGAGTCATGCGCTGGACCCCAGCGCTATACGGCGCTCACTGGCACCGCGGCCGGGACCGGCGACCGCCGCATTTCCCAGTGCAACATCATCAGCACCCCCCGCGCCTGCAGGAAGCCCGTCGGCGGCGGGGGCCACTTTTCAGAGCTCCGGCGGGTCCCACACGATTCCCGCTGACGGACCCACCATGCGGTCCGCTCCGGGCGCCACCGGGCAGCCCCTCGATGGGGTGGCGCGACCCGGGCAAATGGCTGCGGCGCTGGGTGCACCAGGGGCGGACCCCGTTTTCGTACTCAATGACTTGTTGCGGCGTTTGCAGATCAACGCGCAGGATTTGCGCGTACCAGCCATGCCCGCGCCGGGGCCTGCCGGCCCAGCGCTGCTCGGTGCCATTAACGAGCTGCAGCAGCTCGGGCTCGAAGGGTTTCATGGCGCGGCGTTTGCGGGTACCGGGGCGGGGTCCATCAACGCCTGGCGTGGTCACCTCGTGGAAAAGTCCACGCGCACAGTGGACAAACTGACGATTGAGTTGGTGGGCATGCTCTTTGAACACATCCTGCAAGACAAGCAGGTGCCCGCTGAGATCAAAGCCATTTTGTCGCGCATGCAGTTTCCGGTACTCAAGGCCGCGTTGCTGGATGCCGATTTTTTTGCGTCGGGCACGCACCCGGCCCGGCGCCTGATTGACCGCATTGCCGCCACCGCCGTGGGCTGGGAGCCCTATGGTGATGAAAACGAACGCTATCGGTTGCGCGTTGAGGCCATGGTTCGATCTGTACTTGAGAAATTCGACAAGGACATGGGCGTCTTTGAAAAACTGCTGGCCGAGTTTGATGAATTCATTGCCGAGATTCCGCAGAAAGAAAGCGATCCGGTTGCGCGCGCCAAGAAGGTGCTCGAAGAAGCCGAGAAGCGCGAAATCCTCACCATCAACACCACCATCCAGGTGCGACGTGCCTTTGAGAAGGTGCAGCTCGAACCTTACATGCGTGATTTCTTGCTTGGACCTTGGGTGCAGGTGCTGGTGGCCGCAGGCATGCGCGATAGCGAAACGCCGGGGTTCTCCAAACGTTTCCGTGAAGTCATCCACGACGTGGTCTGGAGTATTCAGCCCAAAGGACTGGGCGAAGACCGCAAACGCCTCGTGGCGCTGATTCCCGAGATGATGCGGATCCTGCGCGATGGTTTGGCGCTGATCCGCATGCCGGATCGCGAACAAGACACGTTTTACAACGAGCTGATGCAGTCCCATGCCATGGCGGTCAAGCCCGTCGATCAGGCGACATACATCAAGGCGTCGCTCGAAACTTCCGAGCTTCGGTCCTCGATTGAAAACATGCACATCACCAGCAACGCGCCTATCACCACAGTGGCCGGTGGCATACGCGTGTCCAGTGGTGACGTCATGCGCATGGCCAAAGAGCAGAACGCCGACATTGAAATGCCCGGATTGGCCACCGACATTGGGGGCCTGGATCGTGTCGAAGAAGCGGGCTATGACGAACAAATTGGCCGCTGGTCGCGCGGCACCTGGTTTCAACTGTATGACGGCAAAACCATGATCAAGGCGCGGCTGCGCTGGATCAGCCCGCTGCGCACCTTGTTTCTCTTTAGTACCGATCTGGAAAAGTCGGCTCAGGTTATGCCGCCGCATGTGATCAAGTCGTATCTGAAAAAGGGTTGGCTCAAACCTCTGGAACACACACCGCTCATGCGGCGTGCGGTCGATGGAGTGGTGGGTGATTTTGAGAAACTGCCTCGTCGTCGCGACGAGCTCGCCAGCCGTTACGCCGCCCCTGCAGCGCCATGACCGGTGCCACTGAAAAAAGTCCGGAACGCCAAGGCGCCCATGCGGCTGTTGCTGCTGCGGCGCCTGTAGCCGATGCGGCCAAGGTGGCCAAAGCCGCCATGCCCACGGGCCGCGTCACCCTCAAATGGGTGGTTAAGCAGCTCGTGCACGACGGGCTGATGGCACGCGCTGACGGCGAGCGCATTCTTTCGGTCACCACGCGCGAAACGCAGATCCATCCCCTGACGCTCATTGCAGACATGAATCTACGCAGCCCCGGTGCCGCGCAGGAATTTCTGGAGATGACCCGCTTGTCGCAGTGGCTGGCTGACAAGAGCGCACTGGAGTACCGGCACATTGACCCACTGCGCGTGGACTTTGGCCGTATCGCCGAAGTGATGTCCAGTGCGTACGCCACACGCAATGCCATCTTGCCCATTCTGGTGACCAACTCCGAAATCACAGTGGCCACCGCCGAACCGTTCGTGGACGGCTGGATCAAGGAGATTGAGCACATCACGCGTAAGCAGATCCGTCGCGTGGTGGCCAGTCCCACCGACATCGAACGCTTCACCGTCGAGTTCTACAAACTGGCCCAGTGGGTGCGCGGCGCTAAAGACAAAGCCGCCGATAAATCCGCGCCTGGGACCGGGGTAGTCAGCAATTTCGAGCAACTGCTTGAGCTCGGGGGCAAGGTCGACGCGGACAATGCCTACGTCATCCATATCGTCGACTGGCTGCTGCAATACGCCTTTGACCAACGCGCCAGCGACATCCACCTCGAACCCAAACGCGACCAGGGGGTGGTTCGTTATCGCATCGACGGCGTGCTGCATCAGGTTTATCAGGTACCAGCCTCCGTGCTGCAAGCCATGACCAGCCGCATCAAGTTGCTCGGGCGCATGGACGTGGTGGAAAGGCGTCGCCCGCAGGATGGCCGCATCAAAACCAAAGTCAGCACCGGACCCAAAGCCGGACGCGAAGTGGAGGTGCGCCTGTCCACCTTGCCCACCGCGTTTGGCGAGAAGATGGTGATGCGCATCTTCGATCCTGAAGTCGTGGTGCACAGCTACAGCGAGCTGGGATTCTCCGAGGCCGAAGGCAAGGTGTGGCAAGAGCTGGTGCGGCGCCCCACCGGAATCATTCTGGTGACCGGGCCCACGGGTTCGGGCAAAACCACCACGCTGTATTCAACCCTCAAGCAGCTGGCCACCGATGAAGTCAATGTCTGCACGGTGGAAGAGCCCATTGAAATGGTCGAGCCCTCGCTCAACCAGATGCAGGTGCAACCCGGCATAGATCTGGGGTTTGCCGACGGTTTGCGCGCCCTCATGCGGCAGGATCCCGACATCATCATGGTGGGCGAGATCCGCGACAAAGAAACCGCCGACATGGCCGTGCAGGCAGCGCTCACCGGACACTTGGTGTTTTCCACCTTGCATACCAATGACGCCACCGCGTCCATCCCACGCCTGCTCGAACTGGGCGTGCCCAATTACCTGGTCAATGCCACCATCATCGGTATCCAGGCGCAGCGCCTGGTGCGCATGTTGTGTCCGCACTGCAAAGTGGAAACCGAACGCCCCGACGAGGCCTTCTGGAAGGCTTTCATTGCGCCCTGGCGCACGACCGTACCCAAGCACATGTACAAGGCGGTGGGCTGCCTCGAATGCCGCCGCACCGGCTACATCGGTCGCACGGGTCTGGTGGAACTGTTGGTGATGACCGACACCATGCGTGGCCTGATTGCACGTGGCGCGGATTTACCCACCTTGCGGCAACAGGCGGCACGCGACGGATTGCGCTCGTTGCGTGTGTCTGGCGCCGAAAAAATTGCGCTGGGCCTGACCACCGTTGAAGAAGTCCTCAAGGTGGCGCCACCGTTCAATACCTGAACGTTCGCTGCACAAGGGCAGCGCCCGTGGTGCATGAGCAGCGGGTTGGCATCAGATAGAATCCGCCGCCATTTTCACCACGGGCTTCCACTCATGAAATCAAACGTATTGAGCACTTGGGCTGCAGCGGTTATGTGCGTGCTGTCCACGACCGCTTTTGCCCAACCCGCGGGCAACGAACAGGCAGCAAAGACCGCCAACTCTGCCTGCACCGGCTGCCACTCCATTCCTGGTTACCAGGCTTCTTTCCCCAAGGTCTTTCGCGTGCCGATGATTGCGGGCCAGTCCGCCAAGTACATCGAAGCGGCGCTGCAGTCCTACAAGCGTGGGGAACGCAACCATCCGTCCATGACCGCTATTGCCCAGGGCCTGACCGACCAGCAGATTGTTGACCTTGCCGCTTATTACGCCGCACGTGGCGCGTCCACGGCTGCAGCCTCCAAGTAGATGGAATGAACATGAAGAAAACCTTGATCTTTTCAGTATCGATGTTGGCGTTGTCGGTGACGGCCCAGGCGGCAGATCTGGCCGCAGGAAAAAAACTGGCCGAAACCTCTTGCGTGGCCTGTCATGGGCAAGATGGCAAATCACCGGTAGACCCAAGTTACCCCAAGTTGGCGGGCCAGTACCCCGACTATCTTGAAAAAGCGCTCGGCGACTACAACACCGGCGCGCGCAAGAATCCCATCATGGGAGGCATTGCCAAGCCTTTGTCTAAAGCGGACATCAAGAATGTGTCTGCCTATTTTTCTTCCCTGCCGGGCGACTTCACGCACCGCAAGTAGTTTTTCCTGAAAGCATTTACAAATGAAAAGGGCCCGCACGAATGTGCGGGCCCTTTTTTTGACGTGCGCCGAAGTATTACCTCAGCTTGATTTCTTTGTATTCCACATGCTTGCGTGCGACCGGATCAAACTTCATGAACGCCAGTTTGTCTGGCGTCGTGCGCTTGTTCTTGGTTGTGGTGTAGAAATGGCCGGTTCCAGCAGTGGACTCCAGCTTGATTTTTTCGCGGGCACCTTTGGCCATGGCAAACCTCTCTCAGACTTGAAACGAATTAGATCTCGCCGCGGCCGCGCAAATCGGCCAACACAGCGTCGATGCCGCGCTTGTCAATGGTGCGCAGGGCGGCGTTGGTCAGGCGCAACCGCACCCAACGTTGTTCGCTCTCCACCCACAGACGGCGGTATTGAAGATTCGGCATAAAGCGCCGCTTGGTTTTGTTGTTGGCGTGGGAAACGTTGTTACCCACCATCGGCCCCTTGCCGGTGACCGTGCACTTGCGAGACATGTTGCTCTCCTATTTTGTATCACCCTCCACAGCACACAAGCATGGAGGGGCTGATTACGCAAAGCCGGGGATTCTAGCGGAATCGGAACGCCAAGACCAAACCCTGTTTGTGGTGTTGCTGGGGCCGTCGAGCATGTATGTAAACACATTATCATCGCGGCGCCCAGCCTACGCTGGCGCCGCCCCATGCGCATTCATCACCCGGGGCGCAGAGGTGAGAAAGATTTTGGGGCACATCGGCGTGGACCCGCAGGCCCCGCGCATCACCCCGGCGCGCGGACCACCGCTGTGGGACGCGTGCGATGCGCAGGGGCAAGAGGGTAAGGGGATCGCCCCCGAAGAGGGTGCGCCAAGCCAACTCGCACCCGACACTGCAATCGATCAGCGCACAGACTGGTGACACGGTGAGTTCAGCATGCGCCCACCGTGGGGTGGGCTGCGCCGGTGCGGGCCAAAGGCGGCTCGCAAACGGTGTTTTAGGGCGCCTCTTCATCGCAGGTGCACCCGAGCTGGTGCCACGCAGGGAAAACCACGGTCTCTTGCGGCAGGCAGGAGCGCGATACTTTGACTGATGCGGTTGAATTTCCTATCCGCGAAGCGGCGCCATGTGGCTTGGGATCGATGCCTTGCTTTGCGCTCCCTATGGTGCCAACTGGGCTAAGCGCATCGCACGATGCGCGCCAGAGGTGAACAACGATCCAGAGATGTGGGAGCGGATCCCGGATGCCGAGCGCCAGATCGTGAAGGACAACATATCCGCCCGCCAAGCGGAGGCCTCAGCTGCGCAGGATGTTGGAAAAAGTGACTGACCCAGGGTGGCGTTCAGATCGTCCTGTGCAGGCTCCTAGTGCTTACAGCAAGCCCTGCTCGGCAAACGACAGCGTTTGAGTGCTGGTAATGATGAGGTGATCGAGCACCCGGACCTCAACCAGTTTGAGGGCGCTACTCAGTTCCTGGGTCAGCTGCTGATCGTCGGCACTGGGCTTGATGTGGCCCGATGGGTGGTTGTGGGCCAGGATGATGGCGCCTGAATTGAGCTGCAACGCCCGTTTGGCGATTTCGCGCGGATGCACGCTGGTGTGCGTCAGGCTGCCGCGAAACATTTCCTCGTAGGCAATCAGGTGGTGCTGGGTGTCCAGAAACAGCACGGCGAACACCTCATGGGGCAGGGCGCCCAGTGACAGCCGCAGGTAATCACGCACGGCGGCCGGTGAGTTGAGCAGCGGACGTTGGCTGAGCTCTTCGCGTAGCGCACGTCGCGCCAGTTCCAGAACGGCCTGGAGCTGCGCATATTTGGCGGGCCCGAAGCCGTTGATGGCGGTAAACGAATTGAGTGATGCCGACAGCAGCCGGTTGAGTCCGCCAAAGTGATCCAGCGCCTGGCGCGCCAGGTCCACGGCGGTTGCGCCAGCCACGCCAGTGCGCAGAAATACCGCGAGCAGTTCTGCTTCAGTGAGTGCCGCCGCGCCATGCTCAAGCAGCCGCTCGCGCGGGCGCTCGGCGGCGGGCCAGTCGGTGATCGCCATAGGAGTTCGGTTCTATAGACTTTCGCGCTTGTACCAATTACAGCGCAGGCGATGACTTTTGCATTGCACCTGCACTGCACCCTGGGTGTTGCCACTGCCATGTCCGTTGTTCAGCAGGATTCTCACATCACGCTGCATTATCGATTGCTTGCCCTGCTCGAAGGCGCAGAGCGTGAAGTGGCCAATACTTTTACCGCGCGGCCGGTCACGGTGCAGCTTGGGTGTGGGCAGTTTTCACCGCTGATGGAGTCCAAACTCATCGGCTTGGCCGCGGGGGGAGCGCAGACCTTCGAGCTTGCGGCGGATGAGGCGTATGGGGCGCGCCACCCCGAGCTGGTGCAAACCTTGTCGCGTGCGGTTTTTGATGGGCAGTGCGAGTCCGGTGACTATGCGCCGGGTGACGTGATTGAGTTCAGCGCCCCCGAGGGCGGGCGATTGGCGGGGGTGCTCAAACGTCGCGATGAGCAGCAGGTGGTGGTTGATTTCAACCATCCTTTGGCCGGCGTGCCCTTGCGTTGGTCAGTTCAGGTGATTGGAGTGTTGTGATGGACGTGTTGCTGGCTCAGCCCAGAGGTTTTTGCGCGGGCGTGGATCGCGCCATAGAGATTGTCGAGCGGGCGCTGCAGATTCACGGTGCGCCCATCTATGTGCGCCATGAAATCGTGCACAACACGTTTGTGGTGGAGTCTTTGCGCGCCAAGGGCGCGGTGTTTGTCGATGAGCTGGATCAGATCCCCGCGGGCGCCACCGTGGTGTTCTCAGCGCACGGCGTGCCTCGGTCGGTGCGCACGGATGCACAGGCGCGTGGGCTGCGCGTGTTTGATGCCACCTGCCCGCTGGTGACCAAGGTGCACGTCGAAGTGGCCAAGCTGCGTGCCCAGGGCCGTGACATTGTGATGATTGGTCACGCGGGCCACCCTGAAGTGGAAGGCACCCTGGGCCAGGCCGATGCGGGCATGCACCTGGTGGAGACGGTGGACGATGTGGCGCAACTTCAGGTGCGAGACCCCGAGGCGCTGGCTTACGTCACGCAGACCACGCTGTCGGTGGATGGCGCTGCAGCGGTGGTGGCGGGGGTGCGACTACGCTTTCCAAGCATTACTGAACGGAAAAAGTCAGACATCTGCTACGCCACACAAAACCGCCAGGACGCCGTCAAATTCATGGCGCCACAGGTTGATGTGGTGCTGGTCATCGGCAGCCCCAGCAGTTCCAACTCCAACCGTCTGCGTGAAGTGGCACAACGTTTTGGTGTGCCCGCGTATCTGGTGGAGAACGCGCAGGCGCTCGACGCCGCGTGGCTGGAAGGCAAAAAGCGCGTGGGCGTGACGGCCGGCGCTTCGGCACCCGACGTACTGGTGGAAGATCTGGTGGCTCGTCTCAAAGCGCTGGGTGCGCAACGTGTACACACGCTCGATGGCGCACAAGAAAGAGTCGAGTTTCCCCTGCCCAAGGGACTGAGCGATGTGGATTTGGCGCGAGTGGGTTGAGTGGTTCATTTCACTATGGAGGTGTTTATGAAAACCTGGATCAGTGGTTTGTTGTTGGGTTGGTGTGTCGTCTCTGGCGCGCAAACGCCAGGTGAAGTGACGATCGAGGGCGCGCCGTTTGCGGCTACAACCCAGGTCGGCGATAAAACTTTGCTGCTCAACGGCGCCGGTTTGCGTAAGAAGGCCGTGTTCAAGGTGTACGCGGCGGGCCTGTATGTGCCGGAAAAATCCAAAAGTGCCGCCACGCTGCTGGCGCAAACCGGGCCGCGTCAGATTCGTATGCAGATGTTGCGCAACGTGCACGCAGAGTCGTTTGCTCAAGCCATGAGCGAAGGGCTGCACAACAACCACGGTGCGCAGCAGCGGGCTCAATTCAAATCGCAGGCAGATGCCCTGGATGCCGTGCTGCGGGCATTGGGCGAGGTGAAGAAGGGAGACGTCGTTGTGCTCGAGTTTGTGCCCACGGTGGGCTTGCGCATTCTGTTCAACGGCCGCGTGCACGGCACGCCTATAGCGGGTGATGACTTTTATGCGGCCGTGTTGCGGGTGTGGATCGGTGACAAGCCCGCCGATGACGAACTGAAGAAGGGTTTGCTCGGCGGTGACTGAGCCAAATCATGCAGTCGTCGACACGCTGATCGACGTCTTTAGCGACGCGCTGTGGCTGGAAGACGGCCTGGCGAAAAATTCCCTCGCGGCGTATCGGCGCGATTTGCAGCCGCTTTCTGCCTGGATGAGCCAACAGGGCCGCTCACTGCTGGAAGCCAAGGCGAGTGATCTGCTTGATTTCATGGCTGCGCAGCACGCCGCGGCCAAACCCAGCACCGTTAACCGCAGGCTTTCCACCTTGCGCCGTTTTTATCGCTGGGCATGCCGCGAAGGGCGCGTGGTGGCAGATCCCACCGTCAACCTGGCGCGGGCTCAAGCGGGCATGCGTTTTCCCAAAACCATCAGCGAGGCACAGATTGAAGCCCTGCTGGCTGCGCCGGATGTGAAAACAGCGCGCGGCTTGCGTGATCGGGCCATGCTGGAGGTGATGTACGCCGCCGGCTTGCGTGTATCCGAGCTGATTGGATTGCGCATGCTGGCGCTGTCGCTTGCCGACGGTTGGGTGCGCATCCTGGGCAAAGGCTCCAAAGAGCGCATCGTGCCGCTGGGTGAAGAGGCCATTGCCTGGCTCAAGCGTTATCTCGATGAGGCGCGGCCCGCCCTGCTGGCCGGTCGGGTGAGTGATGACGTGTTCATCGCGCCGCATGGTGCCGCCATGTCGCGCCAGATGTTCTGGCGGATCGTCAAGCAATACGCACTGCTGGCGGACATCCGTTCTCCCCTCTCACCCCATGGGCTGCGTCACGCCTTTGCCACGCACTTGCTCAACCACGGCGCCGATCTGCGCGTGGTGCAGCTCCTGCTGGGGCATGCCGACATCTCAACCACGCAGGTGTACACGCACGTCGCGCGTGAGCGGCTCAAAGAGCTGCATGCCCGTCACCATCCCCGGCCCTGAATATGAGTGCAGAGAAAAATTCGCGTCACGTTTCCGAAACGCCCGCCACGCAATGGTTGCGGCAACGGGGCGTGGACTACACCGAACATGTGTACGAGTACGTGGAGCATGGCGGCACGGGCGTGTCGTCGCAGGCGCTGGGTGTGCCCGAACACCAAGTCGTCAAGACCCTGGTGATGGAAGACGAGAATGCCAAGCCGCTCATCGTGCTCATGCACGGCGATCGCAAGGTGTCGACGAAGA
>CAZZAD010000017.1:19222-21166 GCA_964652055.1 uncultured Burkholderiaceae bacterium
AGAACCTGGCGCGTCAAACCCAGCGCAAGCGCATTGCGCCCTGTGCGCCTGAAGTGGCGCAGCGTCACAGCGGGTATCAGGTGGGTGGCACTTCACCCTTTGGGCTGCGCAAGTCCATGCCGGTGTTTGTGGAGCGCACCGTGCTCGCCTTGCCGCGCATTTACATCAATGGTGGGCGGCGTGGATATTTAATCGGTCTGAGTCCTTCTGTACTGACAGAAACGCTCAAGGCTGTGGCGGTCGAAGTGGCTTTAGTGGAGCAGTAATCAATGATGACGTGGATGGCCCTGTGGACGTGTGTGATGGTGGGTTACCTCATCGGCTCGGTGTCGTTTGCCATCGTGGTGAGCAAAAGTTTTGGATTGGCTGACCCGCGCTCTTATGGTTCGGGCAACCCGGGCGCGACCAATGTGCTGCGCTCGGGCAGCAAGGTTGCGGCGGCACTGACCCTGGTGGGCGATGCGCTTAAAGGGGCTGTGGCCGTCTGGGTGGTACGCGCCTGGGGTGACCAGATTGGGGCCCCCTATGAGGCCGCCGTGTGGGCAGGGGCGGGCGCTTTTGTGGGCCATCTTTATCCGGCCTATTTCCGGTTTGTGGGCGGCAAGGGCGTGGCCACATTCCTGGGGGTGGTGGCCGCCATCAATCCGCTGCTGGGCCTGATTGCGGGCGGGACATGGTTGACCCTGGCGGCGGCATTTCGTTATTCGTCGCTGGCATCTCTGGGTGCCGCCCTGGTGACCCCCATCGCCTACGCCATTTTCTGGAGGCGTGACCTGACGGTGGTTGCGCTGGCGGTCATGGCGCTGCTGCTGATCTATCGCCACCGCGAGAACATCGCCCGCCTGCGCGCGGGCAAGGAAAGCAAGCTGGGGCGCAAGTAAGTGGTGGTTGCGCCGCGATGTGTTCAAAGCAAAATTTCCTGTGACTGAATTCTTCTATCGGGCGGTCGGCACACGAACAATGACGGGTGAATTAACGGCTCCCAAAAGTCCGACCTCTTCCTGCGGAGTTAGACCTCTACCGGTCTCTACATAATCGAACACCTCTCCGGTTTTAGTGTCGAGCATGATCGAGCGGACGTCATGCCCCAAGATATCTTGTTCCACTATTGGAACGTTCCGTTGAGAGAGGCTGTTACGCAAGTCAAGGACCAAACGTTCGGAGCCTCCAGTTTGACCGCCGATGATCCGAGCCTGTAGCGAGGCTGTGTCTACGCCCGATGACTGAAGTGCGGAAATAATGGTTCCCATTGATGAGGGTACGTTTTTTAGGGCGTCAAAATGTGCCATTGCACCGGTTCCCGTTTTGGGGTCGTAGAGCGTTAGAACTACGCAGGGACCAGCGCCAAATGTCTTGAGAAGTGCACTTTTGGAGTCTTGTCGTGTGGTGATCTGAAATTGTCCTTGCAATACGGCGTGTGCGCTGCGGTCGTCCGGCCTTGTGTCGCGCGGTGGCGTTGCTGTGTTGACGAGCTCAAGTTGATCGGCTTTATTTTTGCTGAGTCTTTCGGCAAGAATTCTTCCGTGGTCGGCGTCTGGATTGGTGTCCAACTTAAGTGCTTTGGCAAATTCCTTGCCAAAGGGTATGTCGGGGTACAGCGCATAAATGGCTGATGCCACTGAACCTAAGTTCTCGCTGTCAAGCCAATAGCGATTAATGGATTCAATTTGATTTGCTGAGTCAAGATGCATGATCCCGAGGGGGTTGTGCTCTCCAAGTTCTTTATGCGCGACTTTTAGCGTGCTTCCGCCAGAATATTTTTCTGAATGTCTGACGGACACCATGCCGTCTTGCGACATCCATGCTGGCGCCCGAGTGTCCGGTCGAGGCGCAGCGAGAAATTGAGATACCTTGGCGCGCAAATTCTCCGTAATGGTTGGAGTTGCTGGCAGGGCAATTGCATGAAGCCTAGTCCTGGCCTTGAGGTTTAAGGCCGAGCAAGGT
>CAZZAD010000018.1:0-21149 GCA_964652055.1 uncultured Burkholderiaceae bacterium
CCCTTGAAGGGGAGGGAACTCAATATCAACCTCCCCTTGAAGGGGAGGGAATTCAACATCAACCTTCCCTTCAAGAGATGGAACTTATTAAGCCGCGCTCAACAACAGCTCCCGCCACCTTGCCACCTGCGCATTGACCTGTGCGGGGCTCGTGCCGCCAACGTGGTTGCGCGCATTCAGGCACGCCTCCAGCGTGAGGCATTGCTGCAAGGTGGCGTCGGCCAAAGGCGTGATGGCGCGCAGCTCATCGAGCGTGAGCGCTTCCAGGTTGCGGCCGCTATCGGCTGCGAGTTTGACCGCGCGGGCCACGGCCTCATGCGCATCACGGAAGGGCAGGCCCTTGCGCACCAGGGCGTCGGCCAGATCGGTGGCGGTGGCAAAACCTTGCTCCACGGCGCTGCGCATGGCCGCGGCGTTGACCTCAATGCCCGGCACCATGTCGGTGAAGGCGCGCAAGGTGTCGGACAGTGTGTCCACGGTGTCGAACAAAGGCTCTTTGTCCTCTTGGTTGTCTTTGTTGTAGGCCAGCGGCTGCGCCTTCATCAACGTGATGAGCGCCATCAGGTGACCCACCACGCGCCCGGTTTTGCCGCGCGCCAGTTCAGGCACGTCGGGGTTCTTCTTCTGAGGCATGATCGACGAGCCGGTGGTGAACCGATCGGGCAGGCGAATAAACGCAAAGCGCGGGTTCATCCACAGAATCAGCTCTTCCGACAAACGCGACAGATGCGTCATGACGAGCGTGGCCGCGGCGGTGAACTCAATGGCGAAGTCGCGGTCGCTCACTGCGTCAAGCGAGTTCTGGCACACCGCCTCAAAGCCCAGGCGTTGCGCCACAAAATTGCGGTCGATAGGAAAGGTGGTGCCGGCCAGTGCGGCTGCGCCCAACGGCAGACGGTTCACGCGGCGCCGGGCATCACTCAGACGTTCGCGGTCACGCGCCAGCATCTCTACATAAGCCAGCAGGTGGTGGCCCAGCGTCACCGGTTGGGCCACCTGCAAATGTGTAAAGCCAGGCATCACTGTGGCGGCGTGGGTGGCGGCTTGTTCCACCAGCGCGCTTTGCAACTGGGTGATTTGCGCCATGAGTCGATCAATTTCGCTGCGCAGCCACAGCCGGATGTCGGTGGCCACCTGATCGTTGCGCGAGCGGCCGGTGTGCAGGCGTTTGCCCGCATCGCCAATCAACTGCGTCAGGCGCGCTTCAATGTTCAGATGCACGTCTTCGAGTTCGAGCTTCCAAACAAATTCGCCGCGTTCGATCTCACCACGAATTTGCGTGAGCCCGCGCTCGATGTCGGCCAGATCCTGTGTGCTCAACACGCCCACCTGCGTCAGCATGGCCGCATGGGCGGCCGAGCCTTCGATGTCGGCCAGCGCCAGGCGTTGGTCAAAGTTCACGCTGGCCGTGTAGCGCAATACGAAGGCGTCAACGGGTTCAGAAAACCGCCCGGACCATGCGGCGTCTTTAGCGTGTAGTGAAGAAGAGGGAGGCGCTGACATAATTGACCGAGTAGGAGTTGTGCTTGGAGGGGAACCGATTGAACGGTAAGGATTTGAACCAGAGCGATAGGGCTGGTGAGTCTAAGGGCCCAGCGCATGAGCGGTCGGGCGACGCGGCATCGTCTGCTGCCGGGCCGTCCACCTTCGTTCAAGTTCGACGCCACGCCGCGCGCAAGGCCAAGGCGCTGAGCGAACCGCTGACCTCGCGCGATGAGGCCCTGGCGCCCACGCCCCAGCAGGTGATTCCGGACGGTTGCAACCTGGGCGTGGTGTTTCGTGTGGTGGCGGGGATCAATGTGCTGGCGCTGCTTATTGCGCTGATGTTGTCCATGGTGTCGGGCCGCAGCTTTGTGGATGGGTTCAGTTCATTCTTTGCGGGTGCCACGGTGCTGGAAGCGGTGCTGCTGTTCACCCTGGTGAGCTGGTGTCTGTTGCGTCGGGCTTTGCCGCCGCTGCCGGCCATGGCGCAACGCCTGTTGGCCTGGAGTGTGCCGGTGGTGCTCACCGGCGCGCTGGTTCAGATGTTTGGTTTGGGGCAGCCTTACGGCGCGGCCGTGTTCATGGTGCTGACGGGTGTGGTGGCCGCGTGCGTGCTGCACTACATGGAGCTGCGCGCCCGCGTGTTCTCACCCACGGTGGCCGAGGCGCGTTATCAGGCGCTGCAATCGCGCATACGTCCGCATTTTTTCTTCAACAGTCTGAATGCCGTGCTCTCGGTGCTGCGTGATGATCCGCGGCGCGCCGAACGCATGCTGGAGAACATCGCTGAATTGTTTCGTGCGGTCATGGCTGATGTGCGCAAACTTGTGCCGCTGGAGCAAGAGCTCGATTTGTGCCGTAAATACGTGGAAATTGAACAGACCCGTTTGGGTGAGCGCCTTCAGGTGAACTGGCAGATTGGTGCCACCCATCCGCGGCTGCGGGTGCCGCAGCTGTTGCTGCAGCCAATCATCGAAAATGCGGTGCGTTATGGGGCTGAAAAGATCGCTGGTCAATGCGAGATCGTGGTTAGAGTGCGTCAACTGGGCTTCACCCTTGAGGTGTTTGTCAGTAACCCGATTGCCAAGGAACCGATCCAGCGAGAGGGCAACCAGATTGGACTGGCCAACATTCGCGGTCGTCTGGCGCTGATATATGACCTTGAGGCCAGTTTGGAGGCGCGTGTCAGGCGTAGTCGCTTTGAGCTCACGCTCATGCTGCCGGTGGAGCACAAGCAAACCGCAAAGTAAATAGTCCGTAGTACTTGGGCATCGGTGTGACTTGGGCTGACGATGGCATTGAACGTACTGATCGTTGACGACGAACCTCCAGCGCGCGCGCGCATGCGCCAGCTGTTGGCCGATTGCGGCGAAACACTGACGATCAACGTCGCTGGCGAAGCCGAAAGCGGACCACAAGCCATTGCCGCGGTCGATGAGCTCAAGCCTGATGTGGTGCTGCTCGACATCCACATGCCCGGCATGGACGGCATTGAAGCCGCGCGGCACATCGTGCAACGCGAGTGCGCACCCGCCATTATTTTTGTGACCGCGTTTGGAGAGCATGCCCTGCAAGCGTTTGAGGTGCAGGCCGTCGATTACCTCATGAAGCCGGTCCGGGCTGAGCGTCTGGCCAGCGCGTTATCGCGCAGCGCGCGGCCGCGCGCTGGTGCGCTTTCGCGCATCGATGAAGTGGCCCGCTCACTGGGCACCGTGCGCACCCACATCACCGTGCCCGAGCGGGGCCGCATGCTGCTGGTGCCGGTTGAAGAAATTATTTATCTGCGCGCCGAAATGAAATACGTGACCATCCGCACCGCGCAGCGTGAATACCTCACTGAAGAGTCCCTGACCAACCTGGAAGCCGAGTTCACCGAACATTTTGTGCGCGTGCATCGCAACGCCCTGGTGGCACGCAAATCGGTTGCCGGTTTTGAGCGCATCAAGGGTGAGGACCGAGGCCCAGCGCGCCCCGGCGAGGGCCATTGGGAAGTTCTGCTCAGAGACATCACCGAGCGAGTGCCCGTGAGCCGCCGCCAGTGGACCATCGTCCGAGCGTTGGTGCGCGCGTCGCGGCACTGAGTTCGATCATGGCCGTAGGTTGGGATGAGCGCAGCGAACCCCAACATCAACCCTGGTCGCGGCATCGGTGTTGGGGTTCGCTGCGCTCACCGCTAACCTACAAATCCAAGTCGTTCGCGCGCTTCTCATAGACTGCGCGCCTATGACCTCTACCTACCTTATCGCCACCCGCGAAAGTCCGCTCGCGCTGTGGCAGGCAAAACATGTGCAGTCCCTGTTGCAGGGGCTGCATCCGGCCCACCGCTTTGACCTGCTGGGGATGACCACGCGTGGCGATCAGATCCTTGATCGCTCCTTGTCCAAGGTGGGTGGCAAGGGCTTATTCATCAAGGAACTTGAAACCGCGTTGCTTGAGGGCCGTGCACGACTGGCAGTGCATTCGCTCAAAGACGTGCCCATGCAGCTGGAGCCCGAGTTCCGTATCGCTGCCGTGATGGTGCGCGAAGATCCGCGCGATGCGCTGGTGGTTGCCCAACCCAGTGGACTGACTTTGGCCCAGGGGTTGACGTTGGCTCAATTGCCAGCGGGTGCACGCGTGGGCACGTCCAGTCTGCGGCGCGAACTTATGCTGCGCGCCCGCTACCCGCACCTGACGGTGCTGCCGGTACGTGGCAACGTGGGCACGCGGCTGCGCAAACTCGATGAAGGTGAATTCGACGCACTGGTGATGGCTGCTGCGGGGCTCAAGCGTTTGGGGCTCGCCGAACGCATTCATGAGGTGTTGACGCCGGAGGTCTCGCTACCCGCGCCCGGGCAGGGGGCGTTGGCCATAGAAGTTCGTGCTGATGACGATGAAGCCGCTGCACTGGTGGCCCCTTTGGCCGATGAATCCACAGCGCAAGCCACCGCGGCCGAGCGTGCGGTGTCGCGTGGCCTGGGCGGCAGTTGTGATGTGCCGCTGGCCGCGTATGCGCAAGTGGCTTCGGGGCAACTCTGGCTGCGCGCCCTGGTGGGCAATGCAAGCAGTGGTCAGTTCATCGAGGTGGAGCGCCGCGGGCTGGGCACACAGGCCGAGGCCCTGGCGGCAGAAGTGGTGGCCGAGCTGCGTGAGCGCGGCGCGCTCGACCTCATCGGGCCGAGGTAAGTCTGTGCCGCAGCCCACCATCACCCTCATTACCCGGCCGGGTGCGGCCGGACAACACTGGGTCGATGAATTGCAGCAGGCCGGCATGCCGGCGCAGTGGTGGCCCGCATTTGAAATCAAGCTGAACGCGCCGGTGCAGGCGCAGCAGGCACGGCAGGAGTTCAGGCAGTTGTCGTCGTATGACTGCGTGGTTTTTGTCAGCCCCATGGCGGTGACGGCCGCCATGCCGTTGCTGCAAGCGCCCTGGCCCGAAACGGTGGCCATTGCCGCGGTGGGTGAAGCCACCGTGCGCGCCGTGCGCCAAACACTGCAACCGTCAGCGCGCGCGCCGATCATTGCGCCGGCCGCGCAAGAGGATGCCTCAGGGTCGGCCGCCGCCGGGTCCGAAGCCCTGTGGCCTGCGCTCAGTGCCTACGCACCGCGCCGCGTGCTGATTGCCCGCGCGCAGCAGGGGCGGGATTGGCTGGCCGAACAACTCAAGGCGCAAGGCGCGCAGGTCACCACCGTGGCGGTCTATGAGCGCATGGCGCAGCCGCTCAACGCGGCCCAGTGCGCGCAGCTGTTGCGCTGGCGCGATGAGGGCACGCGCATCGTGACCGTCTACTCCAGCTCTGAGGCGGTGGATGTCGTGTTAGAAGATGCGCCTTCTGAGGATCAGAAGCAGGCTGTGGTGCAAACGCTGCGCAGCAGTCAGGCCGTGGCCACGCACCCACGTATTGCCGAGCGTCTGCAACAGCGCGGGGTAACGCAAGTGCAGACGCTGCTTCCGGCAGTATCCACACTGATTGACTATCTACAAACTTTGAAGTCCAGCCCAACGTGAACGATTCCAACACTTCTGCAACTACTGCCCCAACCGGGACCGCGGTCACGGTTCAATCCCAAATCCATGGTGCGATTGCACGCTGGCGCTCACCGGCGGCGCTGCTTGCGCTGGGCGGGGCACTGCTCATCGTGCTGCTGATGTATGCCTCACATAGCGACTTGTCGCGCCGCGCTGTACATCTGAGTGAAGCGCTCACGGCCACACAGAATGAATTGACGCAGGCACGTGACCAGCTCGGGGTGATGAACGAAACACTCGATCACCTCAAGGGCGAGCGCGCTGATCTGGAACAACTCACGGTGGACTTGCGTCGCGGACGCGAGGAGACCCTGCTGATTGAAGTTGAACGCCTGGTCAGTGCGGCCGCCGGAGAACTGCAGTTGTCCGGCAACGTGGCCGCTGCCCTCAATGCGCTGCACGCTGCCGATACGCGCCTCGCACGCACGCAGGGCGCTACGCGCGCGCCGGTGCTGGCGCTGCGCAAAACCCTGGCCCGCGACATCGAGCGCCTACGTGCCTTGCCCATAGTGGATGTCACCGGCATTGCCTTGCAGCTTGATGAGGTGGCGATGGGCATTGAGGCCTGGCCCATGCTGGCCGATCCCATGGCAGCCTTGGCCGGAAAAGAAGTGCACCCGCGTGCGCCGGTTGCCGTACCCCAAGCCGCGCCGAAGAGCGGCGCCTTAGACGAAGACTTCTGGACCGCAATGCGACGCTGGTTCAGTGAAGAGTTCGGCGACCTCGTGCGCATCCGTGAAGTACAAACCCCCGAGTCCGTGCTGCTGACTTCCACGCAGCAACAACTCGTGCGCCATCAGTTGCGTCTGCGTCTGTTTGATGCACGCCAGGCGCTGATTGCGCGCAATGACCGGCTGTATCGCTCAGATTTGCAGGAAGCGCGCGCGCTGCTGCAGCGCTACTTCGACGTGAAGAAGGCCGCCCCCGCCGCAGCACTGGTGCTGATCGATAAGTTGGCTGGCGCCACGCTCTCGGTTGAAATTCCCAACGCCGCGTTAACGGAAACGCTGACCGCGGTGCAAAACGCCTTGGCTGCTGCGCAAGGCGCGGCTCGGCCGTAGTTGGACAGTAGACGTTAATGAGCGAGTAGGTTGGTGGTAAGCGCAGCGAACCCCAACACTGCCGCAGCGATAACGGTTGGCGTTGGAGTTCGCTGCACTCACTGCCAACCTACATAGCCTGTCCGCCCTTTGATTTTCGCAGCACCTGTGCATCGCCATTCCCACGCCAGGCACCCACAAATTCACCCAAAAATTCACCCATTGACACCCATTTGTGGGGTGGGATGTCCGGCGCAACCTGTCAGTGCTTACCCGTACTGCCGAACCCGCCCACGCCACGCGCGGACTCTTCAAACGAGTCCACCACATTCCACTGCACCTGCATGACCGGCACGATCATGAGTTGCGCAATGCGCTCCATGGGTTCGATGGTGAAAGCCTCGCGGCCGCGGTTCCAGCAGCTGACCATGAGCTGGCCCTGGTAGTCAGAGTCGATGAGCCCCACCAGATTGCCCAGCACGATGCCGTGCTTATGACCCAGCCCAGAGCGCGGCAGGATCAGCGCGGCGTAGCGCGCATCGGCAATGTGTATGGCCAGCCCCGTGGGGATGAGTTGCACGTCACCGGGGTTCAGGCTCAGCGCCTGATCCAGGCAGGCGCGCAGATCGAGTCCGGCGGCGCCTGGGGTGGCGTAGTGAGGCAATTGATCACGCAGACGCGCATCCAGCACGCGTACATCGAGTTTGAGGTTCATGGTTTCTTTTTGGATTTGCCAAAGAGGTTGGTGATGGATGCGGGTTGAGCGGCCTTGGGGTTGAGTACATGCAGCAAGCGTTGCAGGCGCGTCAGCGGTTGCCACATCAGCGCTATGCCTATCGCAAGCATCATGAAATTGCCTTGCTCGCTCAGGCTGGCCACCAGCAGGCCCGCACCGATCAGCGCCTGAATGAGCTGCAGCAGACCCAGCGGCCCCACTTTTTCTTTGGCCGCTGCAAAACGCGCACGCATGAGTGCGCGGTGTTCGGGCGAGAAGGGGTTGGCGGGTGCGCCGTCCTCAGCGGTGGACGGGGTGGATGTGACCGGATGAACCACGTCGGGCGGCAGGTTCAGACGCTCGATCTGGGTCTGCTCCAGTTTCTTGAGGTAGCCCACGTAGTCACCATCACGTGGCCCGGGCGTGGGGTCGGTTTTGGGGGATAGGGGTTCGCTCATATCGACACTCAGGTGAGCTGGCTTGCAATGTGCGCAATCAGGCGACGCGCCTGCGTGAGTTTGTCAGCGCGGGGCAGGTTTGTGCTGCCCGCGGCGCTCACCAGCACCAGTTCCGAGTCGCTGGTGCCCAGCGTGTCTTGCGCCAGATTGCCCACCACCAGTTGCACCTTTTTGGCTTCGAGTTTGGCGCGCGCATGTTGCGCCACGTTTTCGCTCTCGGCCGCAAAGCCCACGCAAAACGGTGCGTTGGGAAGCGCCGCTACCGAGGCCAGGATGTCCGGGTTGGGCACGAGGTTCAAAGTGGGTGCAGCGCTGGCTCCCTTCTTTATTTTTGCTGTGCTGGGTTGCGCCACGCGCCAGTCGGCCACGGCCGCCACCGAGATGAAGACGTGGGCGTGATTGATGTAGCTCATCACATCGTCAAACATTTGCTGCGCGGTCTGCACATCGCAGCGGTGCACACCGTGCGGCGTCGGCAGCGCGGTGGGGCCCGCAATGAGCGTGACCTTGGCCCCGGCCTCATGCGCTGCGCGCGCCAGAGCAAAACCGGTTTTGCCTGAAGACAGGTTGGTGATGCCGCGCACGGGATCGATGGGTTCAAAGGTGGGCCCCGCCGTGATGAGCACGCGTTTGTCCTGCAGCAGCTTGGGCTGAAAAGACGCGATGACCTCTTCGAGCAGTTCATGCGGCTCCAGCATGCGGCCGGGGCCGCATTCACCACAGGCCTGATCGCCCACACCCGGGCCGATGAACTGCACGCCATCGCCGCGCAGCAACTGCACATTGCGCGCCGTGGCAGGGTTGGTCCACATTTCCACATTCATGGCCGGTGCAATCAACAGCGGGCAGCGCCGCGCCAGTACCAATGTGGTGAGCAGATCCGAGGCCAATCCCTGCGCCGCCTGCGCAATGAAGTGCGCGCTGGCGGGGGCAATGAGAATGGCATCGGCATGGCGGCTCACATCAATGTGCGGCATGGCATTGGGGATGCCGTCGGCATGCCACTGGTCCGTGTACACCGGCTGGCCGCTCAGGGCCTGCATGGTGGTGGCCGTGACAAAGTTCTGCGCGGCCTGGGTCATCACCACGGTGACCGTGGCGCCTTCATCCTTCAAGCGGCGCACGAGTTCACACACCTTGTAAGCGGAAATGCCGCCGGTCATGCCCAGGATGAGGTGTTTGTTGGTGAGGTTCATGGTGAGGGGCAATCAAGAAGGGTTGCGTTTGGGGCGCGCCGCCGCAAACGGATTCAACAGCTCAACACCAAAGTGAGTGAAGTCGGCCACATTGCGCGTCACCACGGTCAGTTGATGCACCTTGGCCGTGGCGGCGATCAGCGCATCTTCGTACAGTGTGTTGGACTTGCGGTGCATCAGTCGAGCCCAAGTGCGGTAGGTTGCGCCATCCACGGGTAGCACTTTATGTGACGCTGCGACCCAATCGAGCCACTGCTCCAGCTCGGCGGCCTTGTCAGCGTCTTGCTGGCGCGTGATCTCGATGCCCGCCTGAATTTCCCCCAAGGTGACGGCCGACACATAGAGTGCGCGGTCATCTACAGCTTTTATCCAGGCGAGAACTGCGCCGTGGGGCTTAGGGCGCCGAAGTTCGGAAACGACGTTGGTGTCAAGTAAATACATGGCCTCGATCAGCGCAGGGTGGGGGCGGTGCGCCGACGTGCGCGACCGCGGGCCGGAATGACAAGTTCACTCCGCCCATGCTCAGAGAGCAGCAATTCCTTGAGTGAAGGTTGCGTGCCCGCCTGAAGTTGGCGCCAGACCTCAACAGGCACCAGCACGGCCGTCTCTGTGCCGCGTTTAGTGACCATCTGCGGACCTTCCGAGATACACGCTTCCAGAAATTCACTAAAACGCGCTTTGGCGTCTTGCACTTGCCACGTATGCATGGGGGCACCCCTTATCTGACTAGTCACGTGACTAGTTTAGTCACGCCGCCTGGGAAGTACAACCCATGCAATCCATGGAGTGGGCTACCGGGACACGCTATTTCGCCCGTCGCACCCGCAACAACTCATCCAATACCAACAACATCGCCCCGCCCACGATGGCGCTGTCGGCAATGTTGAATGCGGGCCAGTGCCAGCCGGCGTAGTGCAGGTCGAGAAAATCAATCACGTGGCCGTAGAGCACACGGTCAATGACGTTGCCGATGGCGCCGCCCAGGATGAGCGATAGGGCCAGGGCAAACAGGCGCTGCGTGCCGTGTCGGCACAGCAGGTAAATGATGAAAAGCGACGCGGCCACGCCGATGCCGGTGAAAAAGTACTTTTGCCAGCCGCCGGCGTTGGCCAGAAACGAAAAAGCCGCACCGGAGTTGTAGGTGAGCACCAGGTTGAACCAAGTGGTGACGGGCAGCACGTCGCCGCGGGTGAAGGCGCGCTCCACGGCGATTTTGCTGGCTTGATCGATCAGCACCACCACAATGGCCAGCACCAGCCAGGGGAATAGTTTTTGCCGCCAGGTTGCGTTGTTGTTCCAGGCCATAAAGGTGTCCTATGCGTGGGTGCGCGATTCGCCCGCGCCAAAGAGGTTCGATACGCAGCGCCCGCAAAGGCTGGGGTGCGCGGTGGCGCTGCCCACATCGGCACGCCAGTGCCAGCAGCGCTCGCACTTCTTGTGTGCGGACGGGGTGACGGTGATGCGCTCTTGTCCGGCATCGACCGCATGCAGCGTGGCGCGGCTGGTGATGGTGACAAAACGCAGATCGTCGCCCAGCCCTGCCAGCAGGGCATGCGCTTCACCCGAGACATACAGGTCCACCTCCGCCTGCAGCGATGAGCCCAGGTGCCCGGCCTCGCGTTGCGCCTCGATGGCCTTGAGCACATCGGCGCGTTGCGCGCGGATCTGCGTCCAGCGCGCGACGAGCGCTTCGTGCCCAGTGACGCCCGGCAGTTCGTGAAAGAGTTCCGTGAACACCGTGGCGGTGTCGTCTTTGGCAAAAACCTTGAAGGCTTCCTCGGCAGTGAAGCTCAGGATGGGCGCCATCAAACGCAGCAGGCTGGTGGTGATGTGCCACAGCGCGGTTTGCGCTGAGCGCCGCGCCGCGGAGCGTGGTGCGCAGGTGTAGAGGCGGTCTTTGAGGATGTCCAGGTAAAACGCGCCCAGGTCTTCTGAGCAAAACGTTTGCAGGCGTGACACCAGCGGGTGAAATTCATAGCGGTCATAGGCGGCCAACACCTCGCGCTGAAAGTCCTGCGCCAGCGCGAGTGCGTAGCGGTCGATGTCGAGCATCTGCTCCACCGGCACGGCGTGCTCGCGCACATCAAAGTCGGCCAGGTTGGCCAGCAAAAAACGCAAGGTGTTGCGGATGCGCCGGTAGCCCTCCACCACGCGTTTGAGAATTTCATCGCCGATGGACAGCTCGCCGGAGTAATCGGTGGCGGCCACCCACAGACGAATGATTTCTGCGCCCAGCTTGTCGCTCACTTCCTGCGGGCGGATGACGTTGCCCAGCGACTTGCTCATCTTGCGTCCCTGCGGATCCACTGTGAAGCCGTGTGTGAGCAGTTGCCGGTAGGGCGGTTGGCCATCAAGCGCCGAGCCCGTGAGCAGCGAAGAATGAAACCAGCCGCGATGCTGATCCGAGCCTTCCAGATACAGATCGGCCGGGTAGGCCAGGTCCTGCGCATGCGAGCCGCGCAACACCGTGCGGTGTGTGGAGCCCGAGTCAAACCACACATCGAGGATGTCGTTTGACTTGTCGTACTGCGCGGCTTCATCGGGCGGCAAAAAGTCCGACACCGATGCCGTGGCCCAGGATTCAATGCCGCCAGCCTCGACCTTTTGTGCCGCCACTTCCAGCAGCTCCAGCGTGCGCGGATGCAGCTCGCCCGTGGTCTTGTGCAAGAAGAAAGGCAGCGGCACGCCCCAGTTGCGTTGGCGCGAGATGCACCAGTCGGGCCGGTGGGCAATCATGGCGTGCAATCGCGCTTTGCCCCAGTGTGGGAAGAACTGTGTGGCTTCAATCCCTTTGAGTGCGGTCTGGCGCAGCGTTTCGCCCACGGTTTCACTTTGCATCAGGCCGCGCGAGTCGGCCGTGGGGCCATCCATGCGCACAAACCACTGCGCCGCGGCGCGATAAATCAGCGGCGACTTGTGGCGCCAGCAATGCATGGTGCTGTGGCTTTGGGTGGAGGCGTGCAACAGATGACCCGCCTCGCGCAGCGCGTCCGTTACCTTGGGGTTGGCCTCCCAGATCTTCAGTCCGCCAAACAGGGGCAGGTCGGGGGCATAGCGGCCATGGCCCTGCACGGGGTTCAACACCTGATCGTTGGCCAAGCCATAGGCCTTGCAGGACTCAAAGTCTTCCACGCCATAGGCCGGGGCCGAGTGCACGATGCCCGTGCCCGCATCGGCCGTGACGTAACTGGCCAGGTACACGGGTGAAGCGCGATCAAACGCCGGATCCAGTTTGGCCAGCGGATGCCGGAACTGCACGCGTTCCAGCGCCGCGCCCGCGCATTGCCCCACCACGCGGCCTTGCAAGCCAAAACGCTGTAGCGAGGACTCCACCAGATCTTTGGCCAGGATCAGCAGCCGATCAGCGCAATCGACCAGCGCGTAGATGAACTCGGGGTGAAAGTTCAGCGCCTGGTTGGCAGGAATCGTCCAGGGCGTGGTGGTCCAGATCACTGTGTAGGTGGGTTTGTCCAGACCCTTCACGCCAAAGGCGGCAGCCACTTTGGCCGATTCATCTGCGGCCAGAGGAAACGCCACGTCGATCACGGGCGATTGTTTGTCCTGGTATTCCACTTCCGCTTCGGCCAGGGCTGATGCGCAGTCAAAGCACCAGTTCACGGGCTTCAGGCCCCGATACACAAACCCGCGCTCCATCATGCGGCCCAGGGCGCGAATCTCATCGGCCTCGGCCTTGTGGTTCATGGTGCGGTAGTGGTGGGCCCAATCGCCCAGCACGCCCAGGCGTTTGAACTCGGCCATTTGCAGCGCAATTTGCTCGGTGGCATGTGCTCGGGCCTTTTGTTGTACCTCTACGCGTGGCAAGCCTTTGCCGAATTTTTTCTCGATAAAAATCTCAATCGGCATGCCGTGGCAATCCCAGCCGGGCACATAGGCCGCATCAAAACCCGCCATGGATTTGGACTTGACGATGATGTCCTTGAGGATTTTGTTGACCGCATGGCCCAGATGAATCTCGGCGTTGGCATAGGGTGGGCCATCGTGCAGGATGAATTTTTTCGCCCCCGCGCGTGCCTTGCGGATGCGGCCATACACATCGGTGTCTTCCCACGCTTTTGCCCAACCGGGTTCACGCTTGGGCAAATCGCCCCGCATGGGAAACGGCGTGTCGGGCAGGTTCAGTGGGTACTTGGTGGAAGCAGCGTCCGCAGTATTTTTTGCGGGCGATGCGGCGCCCGTCTTGGGTTTGGCATCAGCCATGTGGCACTCCTTGGCCCCCTCGGGCTCTGCAAGAAGATGGAAGAGAAGGGGGGCGAATGTTACGTGAGCGACGGTGCGAAAAATCTCGCACTAAGCTCACTATCAATGCATTTCGCAGAAATCAGGGGGCGTGGATGGTGGATTTCATAGAGGGTGCTGTGCGGCGCATGAAGTGCTTGGGGTCGGTCGTGGCCGCTGGGGCCGTCGCATTGTTGCTGCACAACGTTCAGGCTGCGACGCCCGCGGCGGTCAGCTTTGGACATAACGACTGGGAACTGGCCTGCGACAACACGCGCACCTGTCGTGCGGCGGGTTATCAGGCTGACGAAGAGAAGCGGGCCATTTCGGTGCTCCTCACGCGCAAGGCGGGGCCGCATGAAGCCGTGGTCGGCAAGGTCATGCTCGGTCAGCTCAATGACGATTTTGAGCAACCTCACACACCACTGCAGCTCACGTTGAGGATCAATGGGCAATCCTTGGGGCGCGTGGTGGTTGACCCCGATAGTTTGATCGCTGATTTGTCTGCGCAGCAGGTGCATGCCTTGGTTGTTGCGCTGGCGCGCACCAGCACCATTGAATGGGTGGCAGGAAAGAAGGTCTGGCGCCTGTCGGACCAAGGTGCTTCGGCGGTACTGCTGAAGATGGACGAATTTCAGGGGCGCCTTGGAACGCCCGGGGCGTTGATCAAGAAGGGCGCGCGCCGTGAGGAGTCCGTCTTGCCTGCGCTGGCTGCGCCGGTGGTGACCGCAGCCCCCGTCATGAATCGGCAAGCGGATGAGCCACCTCAGGCTGTGCCGCAAGCGCTGCAAGAGGCGATACGCACCCAGGCAAGCGCCACATGTGACAACCTGCTCGACAATGAAGCGGATGCGGCCGAGTGGCAAGTCGAGCGGCTCACCCCCAACAAGCTGCTGGTTTCAACCTTGTGTTGGTCGGCGGCCTACAACTTGGGCTACGGCTACTGGGTGACGAATGAGGCTGCCCCCCATCAACCCGTGTTGGTGACTACATCGGGCGTTGAATACGGCAACGGCGTCATCTCCGGCGGCCAGAAGGGCAGGGGCCTGGGAGACTGCTGGTCGAAAGACACCTGGACGTGGAACGGCGAGGCGTTTGTACATACCGAGTCATTGACCACTGGCATGTGCAAACTGGTGGCGCCCGGGGGCGCTTGGGAACTGCCCACCCTGGTTACAACGGTGGTTAAGGGACCGTCCCTTCGGTGACGGTGCCCTGTGCAAACAAGGCACGTGCTTGCGCCGCGTCAGTCTCAATGGCGCGCGTGAGTTCGGCGATGGAGTCATAACGCAGCTCATCGCGCAGCCGCTGCACGAATTCAACTTTCACGCGCTGGCCGTACACGGACTGGTTGAAGTCGAACACGTGCACTTCCAGCAACCAGCGGCCTGAATCGTCCACGGTGGGCCGCAGCCCCACGCTGGCCACGCCAGGTAGCGGCTGCGGTGCCAGGCCATGCACGCGCACGGCAAAGATGCCGCGCACGGCGGGGGTCTGCATTTTTCGGCGGTGGCTGATGCGCAGGTTCAGGGTGGGAAAACCCAGCTCCCGGCCCAACTGTCGGCCATACAACACGCGCCCACTGATGGCAAAGGGGTGCCCCAGCAGTTCACGCGCGCGCACCAGATCGCCCGCAGACAGCGCGGCGCGCACCAGGGAGCTGGAGATGCGTTCGCCTTCGGTTTGAACTGCGCTCAGGCGCTGCAGCTCAAAGGAATGGTCTTTAGAGGCCTGCTCCAGCAGGGCAAAGTCGCCCACACGGCGCGCACCAAAGCGAAAATCTTCACCCACCATCAGCCAGCGCACCTGCAGGGCATCGACCAAAATTTTGTCGATGAACGCCTGGGCGCTGACGGCGGCAAAGCGCCGGTTGAAATGCATCACGAACACACGCTCGATGCCGCGCGCCTGCAGCGCCTCCATCTTGTCGCGCACGTTGGCCACGCGCGCCGGAGCCTGCTCGGGCGCAAACAGCTCGCGAGGATGAGGCTCAAAGGTCATCACCGCTGGCGCCAGCTGCAGACGACGTGCGGCCTGCACCACATGCGTCAGCAGGGCCTGGTGCCCGCGGTGCACGACGTCGAAATTGCCAATCGTTAACGCGCAAGGCGTCTGCTGGGCGGGCGGCGGCAGGCCGCGATAGATCTTCATGACACGGTGAGTTGGAAGAGGAAGGCCGCAATCTATCTGAACGTGTTGGGCTGCTCCGCGCTCAGGTTGGGCCGCTCCGTAGAATCCCGCCCATGAAAAATATTGTGTGTCTGATTTCGGGCCGGGGGAGCAACCTCGAAGCCCTTCTAAATGCCGCGCGGGCGCAGGACTGGGCCACGGCCCTGTCGGCGCAGGTGACGGCGGTCATTGGCAACCGGGCTGATGCTGCGGGCCTGAAGCTGGCGCAGGCGGCGGGCGTGGCGACTACCGTGCTCGATCACCGCGGCTTTACCTCGCGTGAGGCGTTTGATACGGCGCTGGCGGCGGAAATTGACGCACATAACCCCACGCTGGTGGTACTGGCCGGCTTCATGCGTGTGCTGACGGCGCCGTTTGTGGAGCGATATCGCGGGCGTCTCGTGAACATTCATCCCTCATTGCTGCCCGCGTTCCCGGGGTTGGCCACGCATCGGCAGGCCCTCACGGCCGGGGTGCGGGTGCACGGCGCCACCGTGCATTACGTCTCGGCTGATGTAGATGCGGGCGCCATCATTGGGCAGGCCGTGGTGCCGGTGCGGCCCGATGACACTGAAGACACGTTGGCCGCGCGGGTGCTCAAGCAAGAGCACGTGCTGCTGCCGCGTTGTGTGCGGCTGATTCTGGAAGACAAAGTGGGCTGGCACAGTGATGGCGGCAGTGGGCGGGTGTGGTGTGCACCGGGCGTGGCCGAACAACTGTTGGTGACGCTATGAGCGAAGCACGGGTGACCTCATTTGTGGTGGATCACCTCACGGATCTACTTCGTGAGGTACTGACGTTTGAAGGGCCGGCTGACGCGGTGATGTCGCGTTATTTCAAGGCCGAGCGCACGCTGGGTCAGCGTGATCGCGGCCTGATTGCCGAGGCGGTGTTTCATTGCCTGCGCAACTACGGCACCTTGCACGGCATGCTGGCCCCGGCCGATCCGGCGCGCTCGCCCCGACTGGCCGCACTGATCACGCTGGGGCGTCAACACGGCGTCGATGCGCTCGATCCCCGGGCCATTCGCAACGATGAGCGCGCGTTTCGTCATGCATTGAAGTTCGATGTCTCCAAGCTGCCCCCCGCCACGCAGGCCGAAGTGCCGCAGTGGATGTACAAGGCCCTGATAGCGCAGTACCCCGATGTCCAGGCGCTGTGTGCGGCCATGACGGAGCCGGCGCCACTGGACCTGCGTGTGAATCTGATGAAGTCCACGCGCGAGAAGGTGATGGCGCAGCTGCAGCAGTCCACGCACGAGCACCGGCCTGTGGAGGCGCACCTGACCCCCTATTCACCCGAGGGCATACGCCTGTTTGAAAAGCCGGGCCTGACACGCTGGCCGCTCTATCAGGACGGACTCATTGAAGTGCAGGACGAAGGCAGTCAGCTGATTGCGCGTCTGGTGGCGCCGCGACGCGGTGAAATGGTGGCTGACTTTTGCGCAGGCGCCGGTGGCAAGACGCTGGCGCTGGGCGCGCTCATGCGCTCTTCCGGGCGGCTGTACGCGTTTGATGTGCACGCCAAGCGCCTGGCAGGTCTGGGGCCGCGCCTCAAGCGCAGCGGCTTGTCCAACGTGCATCCCACCGCCATTGCCAGCGAGCGTGATCCGCGTATCAAACGCCTGACGGGCAAGATGGATCGCGTGCTGGTGGATGCGCCGTGTTCAGGCAGCGGCACGCTGCGACGCAACCCGGACCTGAAGCTGCGTTTTGACGAAGAGGAGCTTGAACGCGTCAACAAAATTCAAGCGCAAGTGCTGCGTGCGGCGGCGCGTCTGGTCAAACCCGGCGGGCGTTTGGTCTATGCCACCTGTTCCTTGCTGGCGCGTGAGAATCAGGACGTGATTGAAGCGTTCCTGGCCGAGTTTCCGCAGTTTTCAGTGCGCCCGGCCGCAGAGATCCTGGCTGCACAGGGCATCCACATTGATCACGCGGATCGTTTTGCGCCCTACTTTGTGATGCTGCCGCACCTGCATGGCACGGACGGTTTTTTTGGCGCGGTGCTGGAGAAAGCGCACTCGCGCCGTGCTGAGTCCTATGCATCGAAGGAGTCGGAACCGGAATTGGCTAAGCCCGCCGAATCGTCGGAGTCGGCAGATTCAGTCGATGGCGTAGAGCCGGAATAAACATGTCAGGCAACACGCCGCTCTACGCGCTGTGGCAGGCGGTTGAAGAGGGTTTCAACCGGCCGGCCTTTTTGTGGCAAGTGTTGGTGTTGGCCGTGGCGGTTATCGGGGGCGGCCTGGTGGCCCGTTGGGTCAACGCGCGCATCGAGGCGCGGATGAGTCAGGTGCAGGCACGTACCGGGCATGCGCTTGATGTGCTGGAGTTTTCCATCGACGGCGTGCGGCGCTTGGCGTTGCCCGTCACCGGCATGGGGGTCATCGTCATCGGCATGGGGCTGCTGCGTGCCGTGGGTCAGCACGATGAACGTTTGCTGCGTCTGGCGTTGCTGCTGTTTGTGGCCCTGGCCGTCATCCGGTTTTGTGTGTACGTGGTGCGGCGGGCGCTTTCACGCAGCGCGTGGTTGCAGGCCTCGGAGCGCACCGTGGTGGTCACCTTGTGGGTCGGTGTGGTGTTGTATGCCACGGGGTTGCTGGGCGATGTGGTGCAGTGGCTCGACCGTACCGCCGTGCCCGTGGGTCGGCAGCACATTTCGTTGTGGGTCATTGCGCAGGCGGCGGCATCCGTCGTGGTGACGGTGGTGGCGGCGTTGTGGGTCGGTTCAGCTATCGAGGCGCGGCTGTTGCGTTCAACGACACTGGAACGCAATCTGCGTTACGTCCTGGCGCGCGTGGCCAAAGCGGCGCTGCTGGTGGTGGCGGTGCTGGCGGCCTTGTCCATGGTGGGCATTGATCTGACCGTGCTCTCCGTGTTTGGTGGCGCGTTGGGCGTGGGGCTGGGCTTGGGCTTGCAGCGTATTGCCAGCAATTACGTGGCCGGGTTCATCCTGCTGCTCGATCGCAGCCTGCGTATTGGCGACACCATTGCCGTGGACAAACACACCGGTGTGGTGACGCAGATCAACACGCGTTACACCGTGCTGCGCGCGACCGACGGCACGGAAGCCATCGTGCCTAACGAGATGTTGGTATCCACGGCGGTGAGCAATCGGTCCTATTCAGATCGTCGCGTGGCCTTGAGCCTGAAGCTCAGCGTGAGTTACGACGCGTCCCTGGACGAGGCGCTCGCGGTCCTGGTGCAGGCCGCGCAGTCATCGGATCGTGTGCTCAAAGATCCCGCCCCCGCGGCCTTTGTGACCGGCTTTGGGGCTGATGGCATGGAACTGCAGGTCAAGTACTGGATCCAGGATCCCGAGGAAGGGAGTCTGAGCATCACCTCCGAAGTGGCAAAGGCCATCCACCAGAACCTGCGCGCCGCGGGCATCGTTATTCCTTACCCCCAGCGTGAGCTGCGTTGGGTGGGGCCCAACCCGGATCTGCAAACCCGACCTTGAGACGGGTCAAACTGACCCCAGATTCCGTCGTGGTTAGGGGTATCTATTTGCGCTCAGGCCCGTACAATCGCGCGATTCTTTAGTGCCCCACCGTTTTTCTCTGCCTTTCTTGGCACCGACCACCCGTTGTCAGCACACCGCGCAACGGTTCTTTTGTGGAGACGCAATGTACTTACTCGAATTTCTTGAAGGCGGCTTGTTGTCGCTGAACTGGTGGCAACTCATTGTGGCCACGCTGTTGCTCACGCACGTGACCATCGTGACCGTGACCGTTTTCCTCCACCGCTCGCAAGCGCACCGAGCGCTCGACCTGCACCCGGCTGTGAATCATTTTTTCCGTGCCTGGCTGTGGCTTTCCACCGGCATGCAAACCGGTCAGTGGGTTGCCATTCACCGCAAACATCACGCCAAGTGCGAAACCCCTGATGATCCCCATAGCCCCCAGACCCGCGGGCTCAAGAAAGTGTTGTGGGAAGGCGCTGAGCTCTATGTCGCCGAAGCGCAAAACGCTGAAACCTTTGCTCGTTATGGTCACGGCACCCCCAATGACTGGGTGGAGCGCAACGTCTACTCAAATTTCGTCTGGCACGGTCTGGCCGTCATGTTGGGCATCGATCTGATGCTCTTCGGTATTGCGGGCCTGGCGGTGTGGGGCGTGCAGATGATGTGGATTCCCTTCTTTGCTGCCGGTGTCATCAACGGCATTGCCCATTTCTGGGGTTATCGCAACTTTGACAGCCCTGATGCCAGCACCAACATCTCGCCCTGGGGCATCCTGATCGGTGGTGAAGAGCTGCACAACAACCACCACACCTATCCCACCTCGGCCAAGCTCTCCTACAAGTGGTACGAGTTTGATATCGGCTGGGCTTACATCCGCACCCTGCAAGCGCTTGGGCTGGCCCGCGTGCTGCGCACGGCCCCCGTTCCGGTGCTCACCGCGCCGCGCAAACTCATTGATCTGGAAACCGTGCAGGCAGTCATTACCAATCGCTATGACCTGCTGTCGCGTTACGCCAAGGGCATCCAGGCCACGTTGGGTGAAGAACTCGACAAGCTGCGTCTGTCCGCTGCGGACCGTGCGCGCTTCAACGGCTTGCAGCAGTGGCTGCGCAAATCCAATGTGGCCACGGTGCCTGCCAAGTATCAGCAGACGCTGTCCGAGTTGTTGGCAAAAAGCGGTGCGGTGCGCACGCTGGTTGAAATGCGCACAGAGCTGTCAGCCATGTGGGAGCGCTCCAGCGCCTCGCGCGAGCAGATGTTGGCGCAACTGCAAGACTGGGTGGCGCGTGCTGAGGCCAGTGGGATCAGCGCGTTGCAAGAGACCGCACTACGGATTCGGCGCTACCAGCTGACGCCGGCCCGAGTAGGCAGCGCCTCGTAAGCGTTACTACCCCGAAAAAAAAGCCCGCAGATTTGCGGGCTTTTTTTATCCCACCCGCTGCTGCAGGCACTCCAGGTAGTTGGCGCTGATGGCCTCAGGGCTGGCGGGCAGGGTACTGCGCTGCGCATCCCACATCACCCGGCCCAGACACTCCATGGCCTCATGCGCAGCGGCGTGTACGTCGCCGGCGCGTGCGGTGAGCATGGCAAACACAGCGCGGATGCCCGTGGGTTGATCGATGGACAGTTGTTCGTCAATAGCCAAGTGCATCGACAGATGCAAAAACGGATTGGACTCTCCCCGTTCGGGTGAGAACTCGGCGGCGATGGCTGTTTCTTCGTCGCTCAGCAGATCGTGGTACTCGGGGTGCAGTTGCACCCACCGGGCTGCAGTCATTTCTATGGGCGCCAGCAGCAGTCCGGCCTGGTCTTTGCGCCAGGCTTCGCAGAAGAAACGACGGACATCCTGTTTGCTGGGGTTGAACATGGCGGCATTCGGTTGATCAAGACTTCGGGGCGGGCGCTTGGGGTGCGGCCGATTTTTGCCTGAATTCGCACCAACTTGCAATGCCGCAGCGCCAGCATTCGGGCGAGCGGGCCTTGCACACATAGCGTCCATGCAGGATGAGCCAGTGATGGGCGTCGTGTTTGAACTCATCGGGCACGACTTTTAATAACCGTGCTTCAACTTCTTCAACGTTCTTTCCGGGTGCCATGCCCGTGCGGTTGGCCACTCGAAAGATGTGGGTGTCCACCGCGATGGTCGGTTCTCCAAAGGCCGTGTTGAGCACCACGTTGGCGGTTTTGCGACCCACACCGGGAAGTGCTTCCAGCGCGGCTCGATCACGCGGCACCTGGCCTGCATGGTGTTCAACCAGCATGCGGCAACAGGCGATGACGTTCCGCGCTTTGGTGTTGAACAAGCCAATGCTCGATATGTGACGCTTGAGCGCTGCTTCGCCAAGATCAAGGATGGCCTGCGGCGTGTTGGCGACGGGAAAC
>CAZZAD010000019.1:0-1447 GCA_964652055.1 uncultured Burkholderiaceae bacterium
CTACTATGGATATAAAAAAACTCACTGCAACTGCAAAAAACAAGATACAAGGGAACTCAATATTGACCCACCATAGAGCAAGCCGTGAGCAGCACAGTGACAGAACTCGACGCCTGGCTCACGCGCATTGAAGCGCAGCACGGGCGGGTCGGTGCGGTGACGGCGATTGATCTGTCAGCCGAGTCGCTCACCCGCGTGCGTCGGGTGGCTGATGCATTAGCTATCGGGTTCACTTGCCCCACGATCATCGTCGGCGGTACCAATGGCAAGGGCTCCACTTGCGCCATGCTCGCCAGCATGTTGCGTGCGGGTGGGTTTCGCGTGGGGCGTTACAACTCGCCGCATCTGCTTCACTTCAATGAACGCGCGGCCATCGATGGGCAATTGGCCAACGATGAAGCGCTGATTGAATGCTTTGAGGCGGTTGAGCGTGTGCGGGGGACTACGCCGCTGACGTACTTTGAATTCACCACGCTGGCTGTGTTGCATCTGTTTGCACGCGCGCAGCTCGATGCGGTGGTGTTGGAGGTGGGGTTGGGCGGGCGGCTTGATGCGGTGAACATCATTGATGCCGATTGCGCCATCGTGACCTCGATTGATCTGGATCACATGGACTATCTGGGCCCCACGCGCGAACACATTGGCTTTGAGAAAGCGCATATCTATCGCCTCGGCCGCCCGGCCATCTGCTGTGATCCGCAACCGCCGCGCTCGGTGGCTGAGGTGGCGCAGACCATGGGCGCAGATCTGTGGCAGTTCGGGCGTGATTTCAACTATCAGGCGCTGTCCTATGGCAATGGCCCGTCCGCGCGCGCCATGCAACAGTGGAGTTACGCCGGTCGCAACGTGCGGCGCGCCAGCCTGCCATATCCGGCGCTGCGTGGGGCCAATCAGTTGCTCAACGCTTGTGGGGCGCTGGCGGCCTTGGAGGCACTGGGGGATCGTTTGCCGCTCAGTCAGCAGGCGGTGCGGCAGGGTTTGCTCACTGCGGAAATTCCTGCGCGGTTTCAGGTGTTGCCGGGGCGCCCCACGGTCATTCTGGATGTGGCGCACAACCCGCATGCGGCCGCCGTATTGGCGCAGAACCTCGATAGCCAGGGCTACTTTCCCACCACGCATGCGGTGTTGGGCATGTTGCGCGACAAAGATGCGCCCGGCGTGGTGCAGCGCTTGGCTGAGCGCATTGATGTCTGGCATTTGGCGCCCACATGGGGCGAGCGGGGGCAGGATGCACAGGCGTTGGCGCAGCGGGTACGAGCGCATCTGCCTGCGTCAGCCGTGGTGAAAATTTATGACTCGGTGGCCGACGCTTATGCGGCTGCGCTGAGCGCGGCCGCGCAGGATCAGCTCTATACCAGCCCCCAGCAGGATCTCGATTTTGCGCGGCCGGTGCTCGATGCGCTCACTCCCGAGATGGTCGAGGCGGCGATGCGCCAGGCCTTTACCG
>CAZZAD010000019.1:1457-19982 GCA_964652055.1 uncultured Burkholderiaceae bacterium
CGGTGCCGAACTCCTGAACCAGGGTGACCCTGCCGCTGAGCGCGGCCACTCCCGAAGATAGAATCGCGGTCTTTGGAAGTTTCGCTCTTGTGGCCGATGTCATGCGTGCCCGTCAGTCCACCTCATCGGTGGCGTCATGAGCGAGTTGGTGTGAGCAAGCTACTCGGGAAGTGCGCGCAATGTCAGACACCTCTGTGTCAGAAGCGGGTTCAGCGTTAGGTGGGCGGGGTGGGCGTGAGGGACGCGATCCTCTCGACCCCACGGCTGAGCTCAAGGTCAAGGCGCGGCGTCGGCTCATCGGCGCAGCGGTGTTGTTGCTGGCGGTGGTGGTGATTGTGCCGGCGGTGCTCGATCCCTCACCGCGTGCATTGCCGGACACGATTCCCATAGAAATCCCTGGCGAGAAAACGCCATTTACGCCGCGGCTGTCCTTGCCCCCTTTGCCCGAGCCGGCGCCGGATGTATCGCTCCCCGTTGTGACGCCTCCCACGTTGCCTGCAGCGGCGCCTTCGTCTGAAAAATCTGCAGAGCCAAAAAAGAGTGAGGCAGCGACTGAAACGAAGGCTGCTGAACCCAAACACGCTGAAGCCAAACCTGCTGAGCCCAAGTCCGCAGAACCGAAGTCCAAAGAGCCCAAGGCATCTTCAGAAGCCAAAGCCGCAGAGCGCCCCAAGAGTGCGGAGGCTAAAACCAAGTTTGTGTTGCAGGCCGCAGCGCCTGCCAGTGAAGCAGCTGCCAAAGAATTGGCCGATCGCATCACTGGGGCCGGGCTCAAGTCCTACGTGACCAAAGTGGAAGCCAAAGACGGCGTGCGCTATCGCGTACGTGTCGGGCCCTACACCTCGCGCGATGAAGCCGAGCGTGCGCGTGCACGTTTGCGCGCCGCGGGCATCAACGCCAATCTGGTGGCGCTATGAGATTTAGGACATTGAGCCGATGAGCACAGTGGACTGGTTCATTGTGGGTGTGGTGGTGTTTTCTGTGGCCTTGGGTGTGCTGCGCGGGTTGGTGCGCGAGGTGATCGCCCTGATCGGCTGGGTAGCAGCCGTGATGTTGGCGCTGCGTTATGGCGCGCAGGTGGGCGCCGTGCTGCCGGTGTCGGTGCAGTGGAGCGCGTTGCGCACGGGCCTGGGGGCCTTGCTCATCGTGCTGGTGGTGGTGCTCATCGCGGGTGGCGTGGGTTGGTCACTGAAAAAGTTAATAGCCGCGGCCAACCTGTCGTTGATGGACCGCACGTTGGGGGCGGGCTTTGGCTTGGCGCGCGCTAGCTTGGTGCTTGTGGCGGCGGTGCTCTTCACCTACAACACTGCGTTGGCGCGCCAGCCGTGGTGGCAAGAGTCGGTGGTGCTGCCACGGGCTGAAGTCGTCGCGCGGTACGTGGCCCCTTTTGTTGCATCGTTGATTCCTGATTCGTCTCGCGTGCCGGCTCCATCGCATGTGCCTGCTGCGCACGCAGCCCCCTCGTCTCCATCGCCCTCCAGGTAATACTCACCATGTGCGGAATCATCGGCGTTGTCGCCAACACGCCCGTCAATCAGTTGCTCTACGACGCTTTGCAATTGCTCCAGCACCGCGGGCAAGACGCGGCTGGCATTGCCACTGCCAACGGTAGCCAATTTCATATCTACAAGGGCAACGGTCTGGTGCGTGATGTGTTCCGCACCCGCAACATGCGCTCGCTGCCCGGCTCATCGGGCATTGCGCAGGTGCGCTACCCCACGGCGGGCTCCAAGAATGCCGAAGAAGAGGCCCAGCCTTTCTACGTGAACGCGCCCTTTGGCATCACGCTGGCGCATAACGGCAACCTCACCAATTGGGAACAACTCAAGGACGAGATGTTCCGCATTGACCGGCGTCACCTCAACACCAACTCCGATTCCGAAGCGCTGCTCAATGTTCTGGCGCACGAGCTGCAGGCGGCCAGTCAGAATCTGGTGCTCGATCCCGATGCCATTTTCCGTGCGGTGTCCGGCGTGCATCGGCGCGTGCGCGGCTCGTATGCCGTGGTCTCTGAGATTGCCGGCTATGGATTGCTCGCCTTCCGCGATCCCTTTGGCATACGGCCGCTGTGCATCGGAGTGCTGCAAAACGACGCCGGGACCGAATACATGGTGGCCTCTGAATCCGTGGCACTCGAAGGCATGGGGTATCGCTTCTTGCGTGACGTGTCGCCCGGTGAAGCGATCTTCGTGGATCTGGACGGCCAATTGCATAGCCGTCAGTGTTCTGAAAACCCCTCACTGAATCCGTGCATCTTTGAGTACGTGTACCTCGCGCGGCCTGACTCCATCATGGACGGTATCTCGGTCTATGGCGCGCGGTTGCGCATGGGTGAATACCTGGCTGATCAGGTGCGCAGCCGCATCGCTACGGGCAACATTGATGTGGTCATGCCCATTCCCGATTCGAGCCGGCCTGCCGCGCTGGAACTGGCCAAGAAGCTCGACCTGGCCTACCGAGAAGGCTTCATCAAGAACCGCTACATCGGCCGCACCTTCATCATGCCGGGGCAGTCGGTGCGCAAGCGTTCGGTGCGACAAAAACTCAACACCGTAGGCGTGGAGTTCAAAGGCAAGAACGTGTTGCTGGTCGATGACTCCATCGTGCGCGGCAACACCATTCAAGAAATTGTGCAAATGGCCCGTGACGCAGGGGCCGCCAAGGTCTATGTGGCTTCCGCCGCACCGCCCGTGCGCTTTCCCAACGTGTATGGCATCGACATGCCCACGCGCAGCGAACTTATTGCGTTCAACCGCAGTGAAGACGAAGTGCAACAGGCCATTGGCGCCGATGCGCTGGTGTATCAGCAGCTCGGTGACTTGCGCCGTGCACTGACCGATTGCAACCCGGCGATTAACAACTTCGAGGCCTCGTGCTTTGACGGCCGCTACATCACGGGCGATGTCACTCCCGAGTATCTCGATCGTCTGGAGATGCAGCGCAAGGGCCTGCTGGCCACCGAAGCGGCCAACCGCGCGCAGCTCAGTTTGGACATGGATCGGGTCGATGGCTGATCACTCCATCGCTGCTAGCATGCGGTCTGCGTCAGGGGGCCTGTCTCCTGGCCAGTTTCTTGCGAGGTCGCACTATGCGAACCCGCTGGGCTCTTGAGATCAGGCCAGCGGGTTTTTCGTTATGAACGACAACGACAACGTTAGCTTCGACACCCTGGCCGTTCGTGCCGGCACTTTGCGCTCTGACTTTCACGAGCATGGCGAAGCGCTGTTCTTGACCTCGAGTTTTGTGTTCGACAGTGCGGCCCAAGCCGCCGCGCGTTTCTCCGGCGCAGAAGAAGGCTTCGTTTACTCGCGCTTTTCCAATCCCACCGTGCGCATGTTTGAGCAGCGTCTGGCCGCGCTCGAAGGCGCCGAAGATGGCCTGGCCATGGCCAGCGGCATGGCCGCCATCATGGCCATTTGCCTGGCCACGCTGCGTGCGGGTGACCACATGGTGTGTGGCGCCAATGTTTTTGGCGCCACCGTGCAGCTCTTCAGCAACCTGCTGTCGCGCTTTGGTGTGGAGTGCAGTTACGTCAATGCCACCTCCCCTGAGGCCTGGCGCGCCGCGATCAAACCCAACACCCGATTGCTGTTTTGCGAGACGCCGTCTAATCCACTGATGGAGATCGTCGATCTCGAAGCCTTTGCACAACTGGGGCGCGACAGTGGTGCCCTGACCGTGGTGGACAACTGTTTTTGCACGCCTGCGGTCCAACAGCCGCTCAAGTTTGGGGTGGACGTGGTGATGCATTCGGCCACCAAGTTTCTGGATGGGCAGGGCAGGGTGCTGGGCGGTGCCGTGCTGGGAAGTAAAAAATTTATTCGTGAAGTGCTGCTGCCCGTGCTCAGAATGACCGGCCCCAGCCTGTCGCCTTTCAACGCCTGGGTGTTGCTCAAAGGGCTCGAGACCTTAACGGTGCGGATGCAGGCGCAGTCCGCGCGCGCGCAGACTGTGGCGCAATGGTTGGTCAACCAGCCTGATGCCACGCGGGTGTACTTCCCCGGCCTGGACTCACATCCCCAGCGTGAACTGATTCAGCGCCAACAATCGCTGCCAGGCGCCGTCATTGCTTTTGAGGTGGCCGGAGCCACGCCCCAGGCTCGCCGGGAGCGCGCCTGGCGCCTGATTGATGCCGTGAAACTCATGTCCATCACCGCCAATCTGGGTGATACCCGCACCACCATTACCCACCCCGCCAGCACCACGCATGGGCGCATTTCCCCCGAGGCACGCGAGCGCGCCGGCATTGATGAGGGTTTGGTCAGGATTGCGGTAGGGCTTGAATCTGTGGATGATCTGCTGCGCGATTTGCAGCAGGCGTTCAAGGCATGAATCTTTAAAGGCGACAACAGAAATGGACGGTCAGCGCATGGCGAGTCAACGTCCCTCCACTTTGTCCGGAGCCGATAAGGTTCCCGACACCATTTCGTTATCTGAGCTGTGCCGAGATGCCGCCAAGGTGCTGTCCAAAGCGGGTTTCGAGCACCGCATCGATATCTACCGGGAAATCGAAATCGAAGACCCCACCGTGCGCATGATGCTGGGCCGCGCCCACCGCGTGCGCGTGCGTATCAAGATCACTGCATCGAGCCTGCTCTTCGAGGACCAAGGTAAGGCGTCGGGTGAAGATCAGCTCCAGGAGCAACCCAAAGTGGCGAGTGGGGGCTCCAGGCAGGGTTGATTTTTCTGAAGGACGAAAAACAAAAAGCGCAGGTCACCTCAAATGACCTGCGCTTTTTTATCTGGCTCCCCGACCTGGACTCGAACCAGGGACCTGCGGATTAACAGTCCGTCGCTCTACCGACTGAGCTATCGGGGAATATTCGGTATGCCGAAAAAGGCCGCGCAGTATATCGATACTTTGGAAATTTTCTAAGCCTTCAGGATGGCGGCAATGGCATCGCACGTGGGGCCGATGTTGCCCGAGTTGAGCGCGGCCACGCAGATGCGGCCGGTGGAGACGGCGTAGATGCCGAATTCATCGCGTAGACGGTCCACCTGGGCGGCGGTCAGGCCGGAGTACGAGAACATGCCGCGTTGCTTGAGCACAAAGCCAAAGTCGCGTTTGACGCTGCGCTCACGCAGACCCTCGACCAACTGGGTGCGCATTTGCTTGATGCGCTCGCGCATCTGGCCCAGTTCTTCTTCCCACATCGCGCGCAGCTTGGGGTCGTTCAAGACAGCGGCGACCACGCTGCCACCGTGGGTGGGCGGGTTGGAGTAGTTGCTGCGGATGACGCGCTTGAGTTGGCTCAGGACGCGCGTGGCTTCGTCGCGGCTGTCGGTGACGATGGACAGCGCCCCCACGCGCTCGCCATAGAGCGAGAACGATTTTGAAAACGAGCTGGAAATAAACACGGGGCCGCCGGCTTGCGCGAAGAGGCGTACCGCGGCGCCGTCCACGTCAATGCCATCGCCAAAGCCCTGGTAGGCCATGTCGAGGAAGGGCACCAATTCACGCGCGCGCACCACGCGGGCGATTTCGCCCCATTGCTCGGGGGTGGGGTCGACGCCGGTGGGGTTGTGGCAGCAGGCGTGCAGCACCACGATGCTGCCGGGTGCAGCGTTGGAGAGCGCGTCCAGCATGCCGGTGAGGTTCAGTCCTTGCGTGGCTGCGTCGTAGTAGGGGTATTGCGTGACTTCAAAGCCAGCGGCTTCAAAGAGCGCACGATGGTTTTCCCAGCTCGGGTCGCTGATCAGAACCTTGGCATTGGGGCTGAGCCGCTTGAGCAGATCGGCGCCGATCTTCAAGGCGCCGGTGCCGCCGATGGCTTGCGCGGTGACCACGCGGCCGGCGGCAATCAGAGGGGACTCGGCGCCCAGCACCAGCTTTTGTACGGCAGCGTCATAAGCGGCAATGCCTTCTATGGGCAAATAGCCGCGGGGTGTGGCGGCGGCGGCACGCGCTTCTTCAGCGGCGCGCACGGCGCGCAACAGGGGGATTTTTCCGGCGTCGTCGTAATAGACGCCAACACCGAGATTGACTTTCTTTTGCCGCGTGTCGGCGGCAAAGGCTTCATTCAGGCCCAGGATGGGATCACGGGGGGCGAGTTCTACGTTGGCAAACAGAGGGGCGCTCATGGGGGTTCGGTCAGTGTTGAAAAAAGGACGCGAGTTTAGCTTCTGCGCCCTCGCAGATAAGCAATGCAGTTTTTCTTGGTTCCCTGAAAAGGGCGCGCTGCATAGAGTCCTAGCTCGTTGTTGTTCAGGAGAAAAACATGTGGGCAAGATGGATTGTGGGGTTGGCGTTGATTTTGGGGGCCGTGTCTAGCGTGGGTGCACAGACCACGCTACTCAATGTGTCTTATGACCCCACGCGCGAGCTGTATCAGGACTACAACCGCGAGTTTGTGCAGTACTGGAAAGCCAAGACGGGTGACGAAGTGCTGATCAGGCAATCACACGGCGGCTCGGGCAAGCAGGCGCGTGCGTTGATTGATGGCTTGCAGGCCGATGTCGTGACGCTGGCGTTGGCTTATGACATCGACGCCATTGCGGAGAAGAGCAAGAAGCTTCCCGCCGATTGGCAAAGGCGCCTGCCACAGCACAGCGCGCCGTACACCTCCACCATTGTGTTTCTGGTGCGGCAGGGCAACCCCAAAGGCATACGCGACTGGAGCGACTTGGTTCGCGCTGACGTGGCTGTGATCACGCCCAACCCCAAGACCTCGGGCGGTGCGCGCTGGAATTACCTGGCGGCCTGGGCCTACGCGCTCAAGCAGCCCGGCGGCAGTGATGACAAAGCGAAAGATTTCGTGCGCCGTCTGTACGCCAATGTGAAGGTGTTGGATTCAGGCGCGCGCGGTGCACTCACCACCTTTGCCGAACGTGGCATGGGCGACGTGTTGCTTGCATGGGAGAACGAGGCATTTTTGGCGGTGAACGAGCTGGGTGCGGGCCGGTTTGAGGTGGTGACGCCCTCGGTGTCCATACTGGCCGAGCCCACCGTGGCGTGGGTGGACCAGGTGGCCGCGCCGCGGGGCACTTTGCCGGTGGCGCAGGCGTACCTGGAGCATTTGTATTCGCCGCAGGGGCAACGCATCGTGGCCAAGCACTACTACCGGCCGGTGCGGCCTGAGGGGGTGGAGGCGGCCGACCTCAAACGTTTTCCAAAAATAAATCTGCTGCGCATTGACGACGTCTTTGGCGGTTGGGCGCAGGCGCAAAAAACACACTTCAGTGATGGCGGTGTGTTTGATCAGATCTACCTGAAGGCGCGCTGATGGCAGCGCAGGCCTCGGGATCTTTTCGCGTGTTGCCGGGTTTGCAGCTCACGCTGGGCTACACGCTGGTTTATCTCTCGCTATTGGTGCTGATTCCGCTCTCGGCAGTGTTCATCAAGGCCTCGACCCTGAGCGGGGCCGAGTTCTGGCAGGTGGTGACGTCAAGCCGCGTGGTGGCCTCCTACCGCCTGACTTTTGGTACGGCTCTACTTGCGGCGCTGGTCAACGCGGTCTTCGGGTTGATGTTGGCGTGGGTGCTGGTGCGCTACTCGTTTCCCGGCAAACGGTGGGTCGATGCCTTGATCGACCTGCCATTTGCGCTGCCTACGGCCGTGGCCGGCATCGCGCTCACTGCGCTGTACGCAGGCAATGGTTGGGTGGGCCAATGGCTGGAGCCTTTGGGCATCAAGGTGGCGTTCACCCCACTGGGCATCTGGGTCGCGCTGGTGTTTATTGGTCTGCCCTTTGTGGTGCGCACGGTGCAGCCAGTACTTGAAGACTTGGATACCGAGCTTGAAGAAGCAGCCGCCAGCCTGGGTGCGCAGCGCGCACAAACCTTTGTGTATGTGGTGTTGCCGGTGTTGTGGCCCGCCTTACTCACCGGCTTTGCGCTTGCCTTTGCGCGTGGTGTGGGGGAGTACGGCTCGGTGATTTTTATTGCCGGCAACCTGCCCATGGTGTCGGAGATCACGCCGTTGCTGATCGTCACTCAGCTTGAGCAGTACGACTACGCCGGCGCCGCGGCCATTGCGGTGGTGATGTTGTTGGCCTCATTTGTCTTGCTCTTAGCCATTAACGGCTTGCAGGCCTGGACCGCGCAGCGCACGGGGAGGAATCGTTGATGAGCGCCACGGCCCTCCTCAATCGCTTTGAGCGCCATGCGGCTACGCGTGAGCCTGCCGCCATCAAATGGCTCATCTTGGGTGTGTCGCTCACGTTTTTTTTGATCTTTTTGCTGTTGCCGTTGATTGCAGTTTTTACGGAAGCGCTGCGCAAGGGTTGGGAAACGTATGCGGTGGCGCTGCTCGACCCGGATGCTTTGTCGGCGTTAAAGCTCACGTTGTTGGCTGCGGCCATTGCGGTGCCGCTGAACCTGGTGTTCGGGGTGTGCGCGGCCTGGGCCATTGCGCGGTTTGAGTTTCGCGGCAAACAACTATTGGTCACGCTGATTGATTTGCCCTTCTCCGTTTCACCTGTGGTGGCGGGACTCCTCTATGTGCTGGTATTTGGTGCGCAAGGCTGGTTCGGCCCATGGTTGGCGGCGCATGACGTGCAGATCATCTTTGCTGTACCGGGCATTGTGTTGGCCACACTGTTTGTGACTTTTCCGTTTGTGGCGCGTGAGCTCATTCCGCTGATGCAGGCACAGGGCCGCGAGGAAGAAGAGGCCGCGTTGCTGTTGGGTGCCAGTGGCTGGCAAATGTTCTGGCATGTGACCTTGCCCAATATCCGGTGGGGACTGCTCTATGGCGTCATCCTGTGCAATGCGCGGGCGATGGGCGAGTTCGGTGCGGTGAGCGTGGTCTCCGGCCACATCCGCGGGCTCACCAACACGCTGCCGCTGCACGTGGAAATTCTTTACAACGAATACCAACTTGCCGCCGCGTTTGCCGTGGCTTCGCTCTTGGCATTGCTGGCGTTGGTCACGCTGGCCATCAAGACTTGGGTTGAACATCAGGGAAAGATCGCATGAGCATTCAAGTCAGAAATATCCACAAACAGTTCGGCAGCTTTGTGGCGCTGGAGGATGTGTCGCTCGACTTTCCTTCCGGTGAGTTGGTGGCGCTGCTGGGGCCGTCGGGCTGTGGCAAGACCACTTTGTTGCGCATCATTGCCGGCTTAGAGCAGGCCGATCGCGGACAGGTGCTGCTCGATGGCGAAGATGCGTCCAGCACCCACGTGCGCGAGAGACGCGTGGGCTTTGTGTTTCAGCACTACGCGCTGTTTCGGCATATGACGGTGTTCGATAACGTGGCCTTTGGTCTGCGTATGAAGCCACGTCAACAACGTCCATCAGAGCGTGAGATTCGCGCCAAGGTCCAAGCGCTGCTGCAGTTAGTGCAATTGGACTGGTTGGCAGAGCGCTTCCCCTCTCAGCTCTCGGGTGGCCAACGTCAGCGCATTGCCTTGGCCCGTGCGCTGGCGGTTGAGCCTCGTGTGCTGCTGCTCGATGAACCCTTTGGCGCGCTCGATGCCAAGGTGAGAAAAGACTTGCGCCGCTGGCTGCGCAAGCTGCACGATGATCTGGCGGTGACGTCCATTTTTGTGACGCATGATCAGGAAGAAGCTTTGGAGGTGGCCGACCGGGTGGTGTTGATGGATCACGGCCGGGTAGAGCAAATGGGCACGCCCGAGGCGGTGTATCAACATCCGGCCACGCCATTTGTGTATGGCTTTTTGGGGTCGGTCAATTTGTTTCATGGGCGCGTGGACGGCAACGCCATTCGTATGGGGGACAGCGTCTTGCCGCATGCCGGTCTAGAGATGGATCACGGGGTGGAGGTGGTGGCCTTTGCGCGTCCTCATGAACTCGACATCGTGATGCAGGGGAGCGCGCAAGAGGGGCACGAAGGTATTGCGGCTCGGGTCAATCGCGTGTGGTCCTTGGGAGCCACCACGCGGGTGGAGCTCGATGGCGGTGCGGATAGCGTGGGTCAACACTTTGAGGTTGAACTCACCCGCGAGCGCGTCGATGCTTTGGGGTTGGAGGCGGGGCAATCCGTGCGCCTGATTCCATCGAGCCTGCGGGTGTTTGCGCGCGAGGCATTTTCTGGGAGCACGCTTTGAATTTTCAGCAACTGCGCATCATTCGAGAAACCGTTCGGCGTGGCTTCAACCTGACTGAAGTCGCCAGCGCGCTCTATACCTCGCAATCGGGCGTCTCTAAACACATCAAGGATCTTGAGGACGAGCTGGGCGTGGCGCTCTTTGTCCGCCGGGGCAAGCGGCTGATGGGTCTGACCGATCCCGGCAAAGATCTGGTGTCCATGGTGGAGCGGTTGTTGATGGAGGCCGGCAACATCAAGCGGCTGGCGCAGCAGTACAGCCAACGCGATGAAGGGCAGCTCACGGTGGCCACCACCCACACGCAGGCCCGCTATGTACTGCCCGCTGTGGTGGCCGAATTCAAGCGTGCGTTTCCGCGGGTTCATTTGAAGCTGCACCAGGGCAGCCCCGATGAAATCGTCCAGCTCTTGCTCGAAGGTGAAGCCGATCTGGGTATCGCCACCGAGGGGGGATTCGACGTGCCCACGCTGGCCTCGTTTCCTTACTACACCTGGCACCACTGCGTGATTGTTCGGGCGGGTCACCCGCTCGAGTCAGTGACGCCCTTGACGCTGGAGGCGATTGCGGAGCACCCCGTGATCACCTATCACGAAGGTTTTACGGGCCGAACACGCATCGATCAGGCGTTTGCCGAGGTGGGGTTGGCGCCCGACTATGTGATGTCGGCCCTGGATGCCGACGTGATCAAGGCTTACGTCGAACTGGGCTTGGGGGTGGGCGTCGTCGCCTCCATGGCGTTTGACGCTGCGCGAGACACGCAACTGCGCAAGCTGGAAGCGGCACAACTCTTCGCGCCCAACGTCACCCGCATTGCGGTTCGCAAGGGCCACTACCTCAGGGGTTTTGCGCTTCGCTTCATCCAGCTGTGCTCGCAGGACCTGACGGAGGCCCAGATCCAGCAAATGGTCAGCGTTGGAGGCCAGGGTGATTCTGATTTGTAGGGTTAATCCGAATGGTTCAGTGCAGCAATTCTTCCATTTGACATTACGTCTTGCTGACGAAAACTCAGAAAGCCGCGACTGCTGAGCTGCCGCTCTGTCAAGCAGTATTTTTTTAATCCACAGTAACGCCATGAAAACAATGAAAAAAAAGGCGCAACAACGCAATGTTGGGGCTAGATTTACGCGAGCACGCTCAATACAATTCGCGCCTACATTTTTTATTGCATTGCAAAATTTTCGGTGCCTCGGGATACGTCGGACGTCATGTCTATTTTCAAGCTCCATCAGCCATTTTCGCCAGCCGGGGATCAGCCCAAGGCGATCAATGCGCTCGCCCAGGGCTTGAGTGATGGCTTGGCTTGCCAGACGCTGCTCGGGGTGACGGGCTCGGGCAAGACCTTCACGATGGCGCACGTGATCGACCGCATCAGCGTGCCTGCCCTGATCCTGGCTCCCAATAAAACACTGGCGGCGCAGCTCTACGCCGAGATGCGTGAGTTCTTCCCGGAAAACGCCGTCGAATATTTCGTCTCGTATTACGACTATTACCAGCCCGAAGCCTATGTGCCTTCGCGCGATCTTTACATCGAAAAAGACAGCAGCATCAATAGCCACATTGAACAGATGCGTTTGTCGGCCACCAAGTCATTGCTTGAGCGGCGCGACACCATCATCGTGGCCACGGTGTCGGCCATCTATGGCATTGGTGACCCTAGCGACTACCACGCCATGATTTTGGCGTTGCGCGTCAAAGACCGCTTGAGTCAGCGCGACATCATTGCGCGGCTGACCTCCATGCAATACCGGCGCAACGAAATCGAATTTGATCGCGGCACTTTCCGCGTGCGCGGCGACACCATCGACATCTTCCCCGCGGAGCATGCCGAACTGGCTGTGCGCGTAGAGCTGCTCGATGACGAAATCGAAAGCCTGCAACTGTTTGATTCACTCACCGGCAAAGTGCGGCAGAAGATCCCGCGCTTTACGGTGTATCCCTCCTCGCATTACGTCACGCCGCGACAGACCGTGCTCAAGGCCATAGAGACCATCAAGGTGGAACTCAAAGAGCGCCTCGAAGAATTGCAGACCGCTGGCAAGCTGGTCGAAGCCCAACGCCTGGAGCAGCGCACGCGGTTCGATCTGGAAATGCTCAACGAGCTGGGTTTCTGCAAGGGCATTGAAAACTACACGCGCCACCTGTCGGGTGCCGCCCCTGGCGAGCCGCCGCCTACGTTGATTGATTACCTGCCCAACGATGCGCTGATGTTTATTGATGAATCGCACGTCACGGTGCCGCAACTGGGCGCCATGTATCGCGGTGATCGTTCGCGCAAGGAAACGTTGGTTGAATTTGGTTTCCGTATGCCTTCAGCGCTGGATAACCGTCCGCTGCGTTTTGATGAATTTGAACGCAAGATGCGGCGCTGCGTGTTTGTCTCGGCCACACCGGCGGACTTTGAGCGGCAGCGTTCATCACAAATCGTTGAACAGGTGGTACGCCCGACGGGTCTGATTGATCCGCGCATTGAAGTGCGTCCGGCGCGCACCCAGGTGGACGATGTGTTGGGTGAAATTCGCCTGCGTGCCCAGCGCAACGAGCGCGTCTTGATCACCACGCTCACCAAGCGCATGTCTGAAGATTTAACGGCCTACTTGGCGGAAAACGGCGTGCGTGTTCGTTATCTGCACTCGGATATTGATACGGTGGAGCGCGTGGAAATTCTGCGTGACCTGCGTGCGGGCGTGTTCGATGTCCTTGTGGGCATCAACCTGCTGCGTGAAGGGCTGGATTTACCCGAGGTCTCGCTGGTGGCCATTCTGGATGCCGACAAAGAGGGCTTCCTGCGCTCTGCACGCTCATTGATTCAGACCATTGGTCGCGCCGCTCGCCATCTCGGTGGCACGGCCATCATGTATGGGGATGTCTCGACCAATTCCATGCGGGCCGCCATAGATGAAACCAACCGCCGCCGCACCGTGCAGATGGCATTTAACCGCGAGCACGGCATTGTTCCGCGCGGGGTGCAAAAAGGCGTGCGTGACTTGATTGAGGGCGTGTACGACGTCACCCGTCCACAAGCAGGGTTGAAAGCCGCCAGTGCGGCGGCAGATTACGCCGTCATGGATGACAAGCAGGTTTCGCGTGAAATCAAGCGTCTTGAGAAACAGATGTTTGAGCACGCCAAGAATCTGGAGTTTGAAAAGGCTGCGCGCGTGCGCGATGAACTGTCTCGATTGCGGCAACAGGTGTTTGGTGCCAACGTGGACGAGGCTCTTGTTGCGCAATCCACGACAGAGCGGGTGGCCTGAACAGGGGATCGATTTTGTTTTTTTGGCATTGAACTTTTTTGCGCGGCGCCCGTCTCTGGGCTGAAGTTTGGTTTGGATAGGGCGGTGCGTGAAGAAGTTGGTTTTTTTGGGTATTGAGTCTGGATGGTCTTAAATATTTAAATAGGGCATTAAAACGACGGGCATGAGCAACGCCAGCCCGATTTTGAACGGCGTGGAGAAACTATGACTAAAGTACTTTTTGTATGTATGGGGAATATCTGCCGGTCACCGACTGCGCAGGGTGTGTTTCGCAAGGTGGTTGCAGGTGCCGGTCTTGCGAACGTGGTGCATGTTGACTCGGCGGGTACGCATGCGTACCACGTGGGTGAGCCGCCCGACGTTCGCGCCCAGCTGGCCGCAAACAAACGCGGCTATGACCTGTCCACATTGCGTGCGCGGCAGATCACTCTGGATGACTTCCATGAGTACGACATGATTCTCACCATGGACTGGGAGAATCTGGCCCTGCTGCAGCAGCAGTGCCCGCGCGGCCAGAAGCACAAGCTGCATCTGCTGATGCGTTTTGCTGGCGAACACGACGCGGCCACGGTGCCCGACCCCTATTACGGCGGTCCGGAAGGCTTCAACACCGTGCTCGACTACGTGGAAGATGCCTGCCAGGGTCTGATTGACGTGGTGCGCAAGCGCGCCACCATGTACGCCGCAGCCTAAGCAGGGGTTTTTTACCTGGTCAGGAAGCGCCGCAGCCCGCCTGCGGCGCTTCTGCGTTGAAAAGCGCGTCCAGCACCTTGCGGCCTTGCGGGTTGCGCGAGGCGTTCTTTTCGATCGCGCGTTCAACCGAACGCATCCACAGGCGCGCAGGAAGCTGCGTCAGCGTGCGTCCGGAGCGCAGATAGCGCCCAAGCGTGCGGCGCCTGTTTGCGGTCACCACCTCGTCGTGTGCGCTGTGCGGCTCCAGTGCGGGTACTTCTTGTGACTTGCGGAAAATGGCTGTCAGGTTGGCCCGTGAGGCTGCGCCATCGACCATCACCGGCGTGAGGCCTGCTGCAGCGGCCAGAGCCATCAGGGGTTGTGCTGCAAAGTAGTACAGATGTGCGCGGTGATACAGGTTGGCAGGCGAGCTCACAGACGTCAGCGCGTTGGGTACTTCCACGTAAAGATGTCCGTTCGGGCGTAACCAGCGGGCCAGTCGCGCCAGCCCGTCACGCGGGTCGCGCAGGTGCTCCAGCACATGGAAGATTGTGATCAGATCAAACTCACCTTCCGCGAAGGATGCGTCGTCCAGCGTGCCGGAGCGCAGGTCCACGCCGTATTCGGACTTGGCGTATTCGCGATATCCGTCATTGGGTTCGATACCGGTTAGACGGTAACCGCGGCTCGTGAGCAGATAGCTGAATTCGCCTCCACCGGCACCGCACTCCAGGACGCGCGTGCCTGGGCTGGCCAGCAATGCGACGTTGCGAAAGCGGTCGATGGCGACCCGGCCGGCCCGATAGATGTGCTTAATCCGGGGCGTCACAGCCTGTTTGTATTCCTGCCGGTAGCGCTGGGCGTAAAAGCGTGCCAGCTCGTCCTGCGTGGGGATGGGGTCTACGTACGCCAGACCGCAGCCGCGACAGCAGGTGACGGGCAGGGGTGCGCCATGGCGGTCGCGGGTTTCGATCAGGGTGCCCTCGCGTCCGCTGCATAGCGGGCATGGGGTAGAGGCAACATAGGAAGAAAAGCGCTGCAAGATGATTTCCGCGTCAAGACTGTTCGGGGGGCGCGAGATTACCTGTAGGGGAGCGGAATGTGGTCCCTGGGGATGGCCGGTGGGGTATGCGCCGCCGATGCCCGATTTGTTCTTCGTGGCACATGGTGCCTATAATCCGCGCTGCCCAGCAGCACACGTGGGAATTTTGGAGCGTGTGAGTGGGTAGCGTGGAAACCTAGATGCTGCAGCGTCGACGGCGTCGGCCTGTTGACAACAACAAATGGGCTTTGGGGCCCATTTTTTTTTGCCGGGCGCTGTAGTGAGTGAACGACAGTGGTGAATGTAGGGAACGTATCAAAGTAATGGTTTTGCTCGAACAAGGATTGCAGGCTCAGGTGGAGCGCACAGTGGTTGGGCTCGGCTATGAGTTGGTGGATGTTGAACGCGCCGGCGGTGGTTTGGTGCGCGTCACCATCGAGCGCCAGGGTCACGTGCCCCCACCGGGCGAACTGTCCGAAGGTGGCGTGACGGTGGAAGACTGTGAGCGCGTCAGTCACCAGTTGACGCACCTTTTCACAGTTGAGAACGTGCCCTACGAGCGGCTGGAAGTGGGCTCGCCGGGGGTCGATCGGCCGCTGCGCACCGCCAAGGATTTTTCGCGTTTCAGGGGCGCGCTGGCCAAGGTCAGCCTCAAAGCGCCGGTTGAAGGAACGCGCCGGTTTACCGGGCGCATTGTTGAAGTGGCAGTGGAAGGTGAGCAGGTGGTGGTGGAAGTGCTCGATCCCAGTGAGTTGCCGGAGGCGCAAAAAGGCCTACCGCGTTCACCGTCGAAGCGCACCAACAAGAAGGTCGTAAATCCCTCGCGCAAGCGAGTGGAGTTTGCGGTTCAAAACGTAGATAAGGCACGTCTGGTGCCGGAATTGAATTTCAGGAGTGGTCGTACATGAGCCGTGAAATCCTGTTGATGGTCGATGCGCTGGGGCGCGAGAAAAACGTTCAGAAGGACGTGGTCATGGGTGCGCTTGAAGCGGCTCTGGCTGCTGCCACCAAAAAGACCCTGTTTCCCATTGAGGACGCCGATATTCGCGTCAGCCTGGACCGCGAGTCGGGCGAGCATGAGGCGTTCCGCCGCTGGCTGGTTGTGCCCGATGAAGCGGGGCTGCAAGAGCCGGATAAAGAAATCATCCTGTCTGATGCGCGCGATGACGACCCTGAGGTAGCGGTCGGTGACTACATCGAGGAAGGTCTGCCTGCCATTGATGTGGGCCGCCGTTTTGCGCAAGACGCCAAGCAGGTGATCCTGCAACGTCTGCGCGATGCCGAGCGTGAGCAGCTGCTACAGGAATTTTTGGCGCGTGGTGACCAGATTGTCAGCGGCACCATCAAGCGTATGGACAAAGGCGACTCGATTATTGAGATTGGCAAGGTCGAGGCGCGTTTGCCCCGCTCGGAGATGATCCCCAAAGAAAATCTGCGCATGGGCGACCGCGTGCGCGCATTTGTGTCGCGTATCGATCGCACCGCGCGTGGTCCGCAGATTGTCGTGTCGCGTACCTCGCCCGACTTTTTGATGAAGCTCTTTGAGTTTGAGGTTCCGGAAATCGAGCAGGGGCTGCTGCTGATCAAGTCAGCCGCACGTGATCCCGGCGTGCGCGCCAAGATTGCTGTGTGGACCAACGACAAACGCATTGATCCGATAGGCACTTGTGTTGGTATGCGCGGTTCACGTGTGCAGGCCGTGACCAATGAGCTGGCCGGTGAACGCGTGGACATTGTGCTGTGGTCCGAGGACCCCGCGCAGTTCGTCATTGGTGCGCTGGCGCCGGCCAACGTGACCTCCATCGTGGTTGATGAAGACAAACACGCCATGGACGTGGTGGTCGACGAAGACAATCTGGCCATTGCTATTGGCCGCGGTGGTCAGAACGTGCGTCTGGCCTCTGAACTCACGGGCTGGCAGATCAACATCATGACGGCTGAAGAATCGCAGTCCAAACAGGACAAAGAGCAGGCGCACATTCGCACCGTCTTCATGGAAAAGCTCGACGTGGACGAAGAAATTGCCAACATTCTGATTGGCGAAGGTTTCTCCACAGTAGAAGACGTTGCCCTGGTACCGGTCAACGAGCTGCTGGAAGTGGAAGCCTTTGATGCCGATACTGTGGAAGAGCTGCGCACGCGTGCACGCAATGCTATGTTGACCGAGGCCATCGCTCGCGAGGAAAACCTGGACAAGGTCGACAAGGAGCTATTGGCGCTTGAAGGCATGGATGCAGATCTGGCGGCGCATCTGTCGGCGGCCGGCATCCGCACCCGCGACGATCTGGCCGAGCTGGCCGTGAGTGAGCTGCGTGCGTTGATGGCGCTGTCCGCACCGCGAGCGCGCGAGCTGATTGATGCGGATATGGAAGGTGCAACCGAAGAGGAAGCGCAAGCCATGAAGCTCACGGACGAAGAGGCGGCCAAGGCCTTGATCATGGCCGCACGCGCGCACTGGTTTGCGGAGCAAAGCTAACCCTTCGTTTCCTCATTTTTTATACGACGTACAACACACGCACAGTCATTGCAGACGGAGTACTCATGGCAAGCAATACCGTCGCCACATTCGCGGCTGAATTAAAGCTGCCCCCGCTGGTGCTGCTCGAGCAGCTCAAAGCAGCGGGTGTGGCCAAGAAAGCCGAATCCGATGCCTTGTCCGAGGAGGACAAGGCGCGTCTGCTCGAGTCCCTGCGCAAAGCGCATGGCGGCAGCGCACCGGAGGCGGGCGAGAAGCGCAAGATCACGCTCACGCGTAAGCAGACTTCGGAGATCAAGCAGGCCGATGCAACCGGCAAGGCGCGCACCATTCAGGTCGAGGTGCGCAAGAAACGCGTGTTCGTCAAGCGTGATGAAGGTGGCGTGGTTGAAGCGCCGGCGGCCCCTGTGGAGGCCAAGCCCGTGGCCCCCGTGATTGATGCGGCAGAGATTGCGCGTCGCGAAGAAGAAGCGCGCCGCTCGGCTGAGCTGGTCGCGCGGCAGGTTGCGGCAGCTCAAGAGCGTGCGCAAGCTGCGCAACGTGAGCTCAAAGCGGCGGAGAACGAGGAACAGGGTTCACTCGACGCCGCCAAGGCCAAGGATGTAGCGGCACGTGAAGAGTTAGAGCGCGTGCAAAAAGAGCAGGTGGCCGCGCAGGCTGCCGCGCAGACCGCCAAAGTGGCTCAGGATCGTGCGCGCCGTGCGGTGGAAGATCAGGTTGCCGAAATCAACAAGATGCGATCGGGCCCGGCCAAGGTGCTCAAGGCGCCGGCCACTGAAGGCACATTGCACAAGCCCGCTGCCACAGCCACACCCAAAAAAGGCACCGAGGTTCGCAAGGACGAGAAAAAAGGCAGCGTCAAGGAAGTTAAATCCGGCAAGCTCGCTTCCAGCTGGTCCGAAGATGCCGCCAAAAAGCGTGCACTCAAAATGCGCGGCGCAGTCAGTTCAGGCACGGCTACAGGATGGCGCGGCCCCAAAGGGCGTAAATCTGATCGAGGTGATCATCATGAGGCGCAGGCGCCTCAGCCCGTCGAGCAGGTAGTGCGCGAGATCACTGTGCCCGAGACCATTA
>CAZZAD010000019.1:20029-20316 GCA_964652055.1 uncultured Burkholderiaceae bacterium
GGTCACCATCAATCAGGTGCTCGATCAAGACACGGCCATGATTCTGGTGGTGGAGATGGGCCACACGGCACATGCCGCCAAACTGGATGACCCGGAGGCCTTATTGGCCGAAGCGTCTTCAGGCCAGGCTGTCGAGGCCAAGCTCGAGCCTCGTCCCCCGGTGGTCACCATCATGGGTCACGTCGATCACGGCAAGACGTCGCTCCTCGACGCGCTGCGCCAAACCGACGTCGCCGCGCACGAAGCCGGCGGCATCACGCAGCATATCGGCGCCTATCAGGTGAAGC
>CAZZAD010000020.1:0-20313 GCA_964652055.1 uncultured Burkholderiaceae bacterium
GCGGCGGGATCACCGGCAGGTGGGCGAAGCTCCACTTGCCGCGCTTGACGTCGTATTGCTCGGGGGCCTTGATCTCCAGCAGATGGCCCACGGCCGAAGACAGCACGTAGTCATCCGATTCCAAAAAATCTGCCTGCTTCGTAAACCCCCCCAACGCGCGCGCAATGTCGTTCGCAACTGAAGGTTTTTCCGCAATGATCAGGGTCTTGCTCATGGGTCATCGATGCCTAAAAAACACTGAAAAAGAAACCGCCCCCATCCACATCAAGGGCGGCTCCGCTCTTTTTTCAGCCTAACACCTAGTGCGGTGCTTCGCATATTCCGGTGCTTATGGGCCAGCGGATTTGCCTCTGTGGCGAGGCGCGAACCACAGCGATACCGAGTGGTATCGCGCGGATTCGCAACGCTGCCACGGAGGCAAAGGCGCGGATCCATAAGTGCCGGAATATGCGAAGTACTGAACTAGACCCCGGGGGGATGCAAATCAGCGCCTGTGGTCAGGCGCTGCGCAGTTCATATCGGGGGTTTGTAAGGAGGGCGGCGCGCAGCAGTCGCAACACTTTTTCCGCGGCCGGAACACAAGTGCTGGAGTTAATGCAGCAACCGCCCCTCGCGGTGATCGAGCAACTCTTCGAGCACCAGCAGATCGATGTTCACCTGCTGACTCCACAGCACCATGAGCACGATGACCTTGAATTTGGCCAGGGGCACGGTGTTTTCGCGCGTAGCCAGGGCCCGTTCAATGGCGATCTCGCGCTGGGTAGAGGTCACGGTGCCGCCACGCTCCAGGAACGTAATGAAGTTAATGGCGTCCGCGCCCAGGCGTTCGTACTCGCTGGCGGCGTAGATGCGTATGGCGGGGCCACTTTCACCTTGCACGGTGACGGACTCGCGCGCCACATGCGCCAGGCCCTGCAGCCAGGACAGGGCTTCGGCAATTTCGTCTTTTTCAAAACCAGCAGCACTGAGCTTCTTGGTCAGTGCTGCACTGTCCGGACACGCCGATAGCGCGTTGATGTTTTCGTAGAGGTAGACCAGGACGTCAAACATGATGGCTGCACTGTGCAGGGGCAAATGCACGATGTAAAGCCATCCGGATGCCCGATGGATTTTCTGGAACAGTCGAGCCGATGTGCGGCAAATTTGCACTGCACCACGCAAGGTGTGGCCCGTGCACGAACGTTGTTATCCCAACCTCTGATACCGATTGCCCGGCAGCCGCTCAACCTGTTGGGCCAGCTCGAGCTCCAGCAAAGCAGCAATCAATGCGCCGGCTTCGAGTCCGGTTCGCTCACACAGGGTGTCGGCATCGACGGGGTCGTGCCCCAAGGCGCTGAGCAGCTGCGTCATCTCGGGCGCAGGCTGTCCTTTGGGCTCGCGTGCAGACAGGTTCACCGGCCGGGGCTCGATGCGCAGCTCTTCGAGCACATCCTGGGCCGATTCAACGAGCTTGGCGCCATCACGAATCAGGCGATGACAGCCACGCGCCAGCGGCGAATGTATGGAGCCAGGAATGGCAAACACTTCACGCCCGAGTTCTACCGCCAGGCGTGCGGTGATGAGCGAACCCGAGCGCAAGGCAGCCTCGACCACCAGCACACCACGGGCCAGTCCGGCAATGAGGCGGTTGCGCCGTGGAAAGTTGTGTGCCACGGGCGGCGTGCCCAGCGGGTACTCCGACAACAGCAAACCGTGCTCACGAATGCGCTCGCTGAGTTTGCGATGTGCGCTGGGGTACACCACGTCCGCCCCCGTACCGATGACGGCCACGGTGGAGGCCAGCGCACCCGCGGCGCGCGCTTTGAGGGCGCCCTCATGCGCGGCGGCATCAATGCCGCGCGCCATGCCGCTCACCACGGTGAGTCCGGAATGGGCCAGATGCTCGGCAAAGGCGCTGGCGGTCGCTTCGCCCTGACGCGTACTGCTGCGCGCGCCCACCATGGCCAGCATGGGTTGCTCAAGTAGCGTGCGCTCACCTACGCCATACAGTAATGGCGGCGGATCGGAGGTGGCGAGCAAGTGTGGCGGGTAATCGGCGTCGGCCAGGGTGATGAGAAAGCGCCGGGAATCCTGGGCCAACCAGGTGCGCGTGATGTCGATGGTGCGGACGATGCCCTCCACCGCGTCCTGCGCCAGAGTGCGCGCCAGTTCGGCGTTCACCACCCGCGCCAGGGCACTCACAGGCGCTTCAAAGATGGCGGTGGGCAAACCAAACACCTTGAGCAGCTCGCGTGTGGTGGCGGGCCCCACGCCCGCAGTGAGCGACAGGCGCAACCAGTGTTCACGTTCACGAATCAGTTCAGCGTCTTCAGTCATAGCAATCAGCGCAAAGGAATGGGCCAAAAGCAAACGGCGCGCCTGAATGTCCACAGGCGCGCCGCTTGTTGAGAACCGGACTCTACTTGCTTGCCGGCGTGACCTCAGATTTCACATCGGGCAGCGAAGCTGCGGCTGCGGGCCGCACTTCGGCAGCGCTGGCGGCTTCTTCCGGCGAGGTGAAGCGGTCGCCCACCTGCACCGCACGTTCCAACCGCATGATCAGCGCGTAGGAAATGCGATCGAACACGCGGAACACAAACATCTCACCAATGCGCTCATCGGGCAGCTTGACGAACTCGTTGCGCCGATCCGAGGTGCGATCCTGGATGGTGGGGCCCGTGGCAAGCAGCGCCAGCACGTGTCCGGCTTCTACGCCGTCGCGCGCACCACGGTTCAACGTGACGATGTTCTGTGTGCCGGCCTGGGTTACACCGCCATAGACCGAAACAATGCGTCCATCAATGGAACGCTCGGGTTGACGTGGCACATAGGAGGCCAGTTGACGACGCTCCACGGGAATCAGACGATCACCCACGCCCATTTCCTGCTTGCTGTCCTGCACGCGCAGCGTGGTGACTTCACCACGTCGCGTCACGCGCGCCGTGCCCAGATAAAACGCTTCGTACCCGATGGGGGTTTTGCGCTCGGCATCGTCGGGGTCATAGAGCGGCTTGGCGGCGCGAAACACGTGATAGTTGTCCACGCGTTCATCCTTGATGCCGCGCACATAGGCAGCCTCGCCGCGACCGATGTTGACGCGGCCTTCCTGGGTGGCCACGATCCGGGGGTATTGCGCCAGTTCGTTGGCGGCCACCACCAGCGGTTGCGACAGGAAGGGTTCAATCTGGTTGTTCGGAATGCTGGTGATGGCCGCAGCCGTACGCGCATCGACTTCACGCACGCGCGGCGCCATGCGCACTTCTTCACCCGGGGCGCCTGGCAGCGCTTCGACGCCAGAGGCATCGGACATTTGGAGCCGCGCGCGGCCATCAGCGCCCTTGACCAGAACCAGGGTCTGGCCGGGATAAATCAGATGCGGGTTTTTTACCTGGGTTTTGTTCATGCCCCACAGCTCAGGCCAGCGCCAAGGGCTGATCAGAAACACGCTGGACACACCCCACAGCGTGTCACCCGTTTTCACCGTATACATATCAGGGGCGTTAGGCGCCAATGCAGAAAGCGGTACACCACCCTGAGCCACCTGCTCGGCCACCTTGCGCTGTCCGTCGGTGACGGGAAAGCGGCCATCGAGCGTGGTTTGCGCCTGCACCATCGGGCCGATCAAACTGGCCAGCAAGGTGCCAAGAACCGTGGCAGCACCGAGAGCGGTTGTGGATTTTTTTGTCCGGGAATTCAACACTGTGCTGACCATTTTTGCTCCTTGTTCAGTCCGACTGGGTCAAAGCCGAACGGGTGGGGAATGTCTGCTACGCCCTGCGCACTGAGCACCTGGCTATAACTGGTGTTCACACTACGCCTAAAATTCTGCCTCTAGCGTATTGATATCGCAACGAATATTCGGTTAGGCATGCTAACCGCAATGAGCGACGGTGGGCAGTGTTACAGCGCCCGCCATACGTATGAGTCCAAATAGCCTGGGTCTTGTTGCCCAATTTGTCCTTTGTTTGAGTGAATGAGCCGTGTCCCTGCTTCCCATTCTTGAGTACCCCGACGCCCGCCTGCATACCGTGGCCCGCCCGGTCACCGCTTTCGACGCACGGCTGCGTCAGTTGGTGGCCGAAATGGCGCAAACCATGTACGAGGCCCCCGGCGTGGGCCTGGCGGCCACCCAGGTCGATGTACACGAGCGGCTTGTCGTGATCGACATCTCGGAAACCAAAGACCAGCTGCGCGTGTTCGCCAACCCGGAAATTCTCTGGGCATCGGAAGAAACCGAGTTGTGCGAAGAAGGTTGCCTGTCGGTGCCCGGCGTTTATGACCAGGTCAGCCGCCCGGCCCGGGTGCGGGTACGGGCGCAAGACGTGGAGGGTCAGTTTTTTGAACTGGACTGCGAGGGACTGCTCGCCGTGTGCGTGCAGCACGAGATGGATCACCTCCTGGGCAAGGTGTTTGTTGAATATCTGTCACCCCTGAAGCAAGACCGTATCCGCACCAAGATGCGCAAGCGAAAGGTGCGCGCACGGGATTGAACCCGCCGCAACCCCTCATGCGCATTGTTTACGCAGGCACGCCCGACTTTGCCGCCACGGCACTGGCTGCACTGATTGCAGCCGCGCCCGCGCGGGGCTGGACCATTGCCCTTGTGCTCTCGCAACCCGACCGACCTGCAGGCCGGGGCCTGAAGCTCACACCCTCCGCCGTGAAGCGGTTGGCCATTGAACACGGTCTGACTGTGGACACCCCCGAGACGCTAAGCCTTAAAAAAGGGGGCGCTGCCGCTGAGGCTGCCCATGAACGGCTGCGGGCCGCGCAGCCCGATGTGCTGGTGGTGGCCGCCTACGGTTTGCTTCTGCCGCAGGCGGTGCTCGACATTCCGCGCGGGCTGATCGCCGCCGACGGCACTCGCATCACGGCCCTGAACATTCATGGCTCACTGCTGCCTCGATGGCGCGGCGCCGCGCCGGTGGCGCGCGCCATTGAGGCCGGAGACACGCATACCGGCATCACCATCATGCAGATGGAAGCTGGCCTCGATACCGGCCCCATGTTGCTCAGCGAACGGCTGCCCATTGAGGCGCACGACACCAGCGCCACACTCACCGAACGCCTGGCGCAGTGTGGTGCTCGTTTGATCGTGCATGCGCTCGACGACATCGCACAACTGCGCCCGCAGCCCCAACCCGAAGTCGGCGTGACCTACGCTCACAAACTGGATAAGCGCGAAGCCGCGCTCGACTTTGGCCTGTCGGCCATCACCCTGGAACATAAAGTGCGTGCACTCAACCCGTTTCCCGGCGCCACCGCCACGTTGCGCGGTGAAACGCTGAAAGTCTGGTCAGCCCTCGTCGAAGAAAAAACCACCGCGCCTGCGGGCACCGTATTGCGTGCAGATGCGAGCGGAATTCACGTGGCCTGTACCCAAGGGGTGCTGGTGCTCACCGAAGTACAGCGCGCCGGCGCGCGGCGCATGGCGGCGCGCGATCTGCTGGCGGGTTTTGCCATTGCAACGGGTGAGCGCTTTGATCTGGCACCCGCCTCATGAAAGCCACCCCTGCCGAGTCTGTACCCGCAACCTCTGTCCCCCTTGCCGATGCACTCGACGCGGCCGCCAGCGCGTGGCTGGCTTTTCGTGCGGGCACAGCACTGGACGTTGCGCTGGAGCGCGCCGTGGCGGAAGCCCAGCGCGCCGGTGCGACGCATCCGCGCCTGCGCGCTGCCGCGCTCGATGTCACCACCAAGGCGGTGCGGCAACTGGCGTTGATTGAGGCCACGATCCATCGATTGGCCACGCGCAAACCCGACCCCGAAGTCGAAGCCCTCCTTTGTGTTGCGCTGGGGCAGTTCTTTGCCGCGCGTTACCCCGCCCATACGCTGGTGGACCAGACGGTGGAAGCGGCCAAGTCGCGCGACAGCACCTACGCCGCCGCAGGCTTTATCAACGCATTGCTGCGCAACGCCCAACGCGGCGGCCCAACGCTCATTGAAGAGTTGCAACGCGATGAAACGGTGCGCTTTAACGCACCCCACTGGTGGATCACACGGCTGCGCAAGTCCTGGTCCAACAACTGGCGCCACATTCTGGAAGCCGCGCAAACGCCCGCGCCCCTGACGCTGCGGGTGAACGTGCGCCGCAGTTCATGTGAGCGCATGTTGCAACGTCTGCAGGAAGCCGGCATCGGTGCCACGCGCATTGGGGAAGTGGCGCTGCGACTGGATCGGGCCCTGCCTGTGGAGCAGATCCCCGGTTTTGCGCAAGGCGAGGTCAGCGTGCAGGACGCGGGGGCGCAACTGGCCGCGCGCTGGCTCAATGCGCCCGCTGGCGCGCGCGTGCTCGATGCCTGCGCGGCCCCGGGCGGCAAAACCGCGCATCTGGCCGAACGCTCTGACATACACGTAGATGCGGTAGAGATTGACCCGGCCCGCGCCGCGCGCATTCAGGACAACCTGAACCGGTTGGGTCTGGTTGGGTTGGCACCTGAGCGCGTACGCGTGATCGTGGGTGATGCGGGCGCACCACAAAGCTGGGCCGACCCACGCCGATACGACGCCATCGTGCTCGATGCCCCCTGCACGGCCAGCGGCATCGTGCGACGCCATCCAGATGTCCCCTGGTTGCGTCGGCCCACCGATGTTGCTTTATTGGCACGCACCCAGGCGCGTTTGCTCGATGCTTTATGGCCCCACCTGAACCCCACTGGTAGATTGCTCTACGTCGTGTGTTCGGTATTTCCGGATGAAGGAGCGCGCCAGGTGGAATCATTTTTGGCGCGTCATGCAGATGCGGTCTGTGTCCCTCTGCCTGGCCAGGCCGTCGGTGACATCGCGCTGCAGTTGCTGCCTACGGTCCCCAGTACCGGCGCCAGCGCAACCCCGACCGATGATGACGCGCCGTGTGAGCACGACGGCTTCTGTTACGCGCTCATCGAGAAATCTCCCTGAGCCCAAAGCGACCACTAGCCTGCCCTGCCTTCCATGAACCGCGCGGCCCCACCCCAGAACGTTGCAGCCGCTTGTTGTTGGGCGCAGGCTTGCTGTTGGGCGCAAGCTTGGTGCTGGGTGCGGAGCAGCGGTGCGCAGGTCGCGCTGCGTGTGCTGTGGTTTGTGGGAATTTTGCTGTGGGCCGTGTCCCCACCCAGCATGGCCGCCGAGCGCGTCACCCTCGCCCAAGCGCATCTGGCGCCGGCCCCCAGCGGTGAGGGTACGGCGCTTTATGCCCAGTTCGACTTCGATCTGCCCCATGCGCTTGAAGACGCCATCAACCGTGGCATTGCGCTGTACTTCGTGGTCGACTTTGAACTCTCTCGCGACCGCTGGTACTGGTTCGACAAGAAGCTGGTGGCGCAATCCATCTCTTACCGGCTGACCTACAGCCCACTCACGCGCCAATACCGTCTGGCGCGCGGTGCCCTGGCGCAACCCTTCGAGTCTCTGTCCAGCGCCCTGGATGCACTACGGCGGGTCAGCGGCTGGAAGGTGATCGACAAAGGAGTGGTGCGACCTGACGATGATCCGCAGGACTACCGCGCTCAGGTGCGTTTTCGGCTGGACACATCGCAACTGCCCAAGCCGTTTCAAGTGACCGCGCTCACTCACGGCGACTGGACGCTGGCTTCAGGCTGGCATGAGCTGAGTCTGGCCATATCGCTGGATCCTGCGTCCACGCCCATTCCTTAACCTGGATATTCATGCCCCGCACCCTGCGTTACGCCCTGCTGGCCGCGCTCTCGCTGGGCGGCGTGCTGCTGTATCTACTGGCGCTGGCCAGCAGCAATTCGCAGACGTTTGCACGCAACTACCCGCTGCTGCTGGCGGCCAATGGCGCCATTGCCCTCTTGTTGCTTTTGGTAGTGCTGACCCTGGTGCTGCGGGTGGTGCGGCGCCTGCGCGCAGGCCGCTTTGGTGCGCGGCTCATGGCGCGTTTTGCACTGGCCTTTGCGTTGATGGGCGCCGTGCCGGGCGCGCTGATCTACGTGGTGTCGATCCAGTTTTTATCCAAATCGATTGAATCGTGGTTCGATGTGCGCGTGGACCGCGCACTCGAATCGGGTCTGACACTGGGGCGTGCCGCGCTCGAAGCACAACTGGCCGACCTCACCCGCCAGGCGCGCGCCATTGCGCTGGAGCTGGCCGACACGCCCGAATCCCTGCAACTGACCACACTGGACCATGCGCGTGAGCGCGCCGGCGTGCACGAGGCCGTGCTGCTGAGCGCCAACGGGCAGCTGCTGGGAGCCAGCGGTGCGCCCGTGGCCGGATTGGTGCCCACCCTGCCGCCGGCCTCCGCACTGCGCCAGGCCCGCATGCAGCGTCTGTTTGCCGTCATTGAAGGCGATGAGTCCTCCGCCGACCCACAGACTGGGTTGCGCACACGCGTGATTGTTCCCATCCCCAGCGCAGTGACCGCCGGCACGCTGACCACCCCCCCGGCACGCGCACCACGTCGCACCCTGAGCGCCGCGTCCGGCGCAACCCAGGGCAGCGCTGCTGCGGGTCTGACTACAGGGTTAAGTACGGGCGGATCCGACCGCTACCTGCAGCTCACCCAGCGCGCTGCGCCCACGGTGCTGGCCAACGCAGCGGCCCTGCTGCAGGGTTACCGCGATTACCAGGACCTGTCGCTGTCGCGCAGCGGTCTGCGCAAGATCTACACCGTCACGCTCACGCTCACCTTGCTGCTGGCCGCGCTGGCCGCGGTGGCCTCAGGCGTGATTCTGGCCAGCTCCATGACGGCGCCACTGCTGCAGGTGGCCGCCGGCACACGCGCGGTGGCCGAAGGCGACTTTCGTCCCGTGCGCGAGTTCAAGGGCAATGACGAGTTGAACCTGCTCACACAGTCCTTCAACGCCATGACGCGGCAACTCACTGAGGCGCGCGACGCAGTAGAAACCCGCTCGCGCGAGCTGGAGAGCGCACGCGCCTTTCTGGAGCGCGTGCTGGCCAATCTTTCGGCCGGTGTACTGGTGCTCGATGCGCAGTGGCAGCTGGTGACCAGCAACTACGGCGCCAGCCGCATCCTGGGCCTGCCCCTGGCCACGCACCTGGGGCAAAGCCTGGCCCAGATCACCCCCGAACTGCACGAACGCATCCGCGATAACTTTGCCGATCAACAGCTGGCCGCCACACCCAAGGATTCCTGGCAAAAGCACATTGAGCTCGCACGCACCAGCAGTACCAGCAGCGCCGATCCCCTGGTACTGCTGGTGCGCGGCTCCCGTTTGCCACTGGAAGACGGCCCCGGCTACGTGGTGGTGTTTGATGACATCACGCAGATCATCTCAGCACAGCGGGCCTTGGCCTGGAGCGAGGTGGCGCGGCGCCTGGCCCATGAAATCAAAAACCCGCTCACCCCCATCCAGCTGGCCGCTGAACGCCTGCAGATGAAGCTCGTCGACAAACTTCCGCCCGATGCCGCCGCGGTGCTCACGCGCGGCGCCACCACCATCGTCAATCAGGTCACGGCCATGAAACGCATGGTGGACGAATTCCGCGAATACGCGCGCCTGCCCGCCGCGCGCCTGGTCAAACTGGACCTGAACGCACTCATCACCGAGATTGCCGCGCTGTATGGCACCACTGAGAGCCTGCCCCACTCAGCGACCCACGCCGCGCTCCCCCACGCGCCCCTGCAGCTGCAACTGGCGCCGCATCTGCCCCCCATCCTGGGCGATGCGGGCCAGCTGCGGCAGGTGCTGCACAACCTGATTGGCAATGCGCAAGAAGCCATGTCCACGCCGGGACACGCCGAAGGACACACGACCCGCGAACCCATTGTGATTCGTACGGAACAGGTCACCTTGCCCGAGGCAGGAACCCAGGCCGTACGCCTGACCCTGGAAGACGCCGGGCCGGGATTTCCCGCGCATATACTTCGCCGCGCATTTGAGCCTTACGTCACCACCAAGCCCAGCGGTACCGGACTGGGACTGGCCATGGTGAAAAAAATCATCGATGAACACGACGCCCGCATTGAGCTCGCCAATCGGAGCGCCGCGGGCGCCTTGGGTGTGACGGGCGCCACAGTCACGGTGGTGTTTAGGCACATTGCACCCGAGTAGTTGCTACGCGCAGTTTCGACAGGTAGTTCCGACTTACTGCACCAAACTTGTGCCCCGGCTTGGGTTGGGGCGGTTCATTGCACTGAAAGACGTTCCTCACCCCACCCTTGAGCTCACTTCACTTTCACTATGGCCACCATTCTTGTTGTCGATGACGAAATCGGCATTCGTGAGCTGATTTCGGAGATCCTGTCTGATGAAGGTCACGTCGTGCTCACCGCCGAGAACGCGGCCGCAGCGCGCGCCGTGCAGTCAGCCGAGACGCTTGATCTGATATTGCTCGACATCTGGATGCCCGACACCGACGGCGTGACACTGCTCAAAGAGTGGTCGGCCAGTGGCTCGCTCACCATGCCCGTGATCATGATGTCGGGCCACGCCACGATCGACACGGCCGTTGAAGCCACCCGCTTTGGCGCGCTCGATTTTCTGGAAAAACCCATCGCCCTGCAGCGCCTGCTCAGCTCGGTACGCAACGGTCTGGAACGTGGCCGCCTGATGCGCAGCCTGCGTGCAGGAGGCATCAGCCTGGGCCCCACCCCCATGGCAGGCCGCGCGAGCCTGAGCGGCAAACCTGCTACTGGCCGTGGCGCCCCGACAGCACCCGAGGTGCCCCTGCCGGCGTCCCAGGCCACGCTGGGCGGCGTCAGTGGCGTGGGTGCGCCCGGCGGCGTCACCCAGGTGGATCTGGACCAACCCCTGCGTGACGCGCGTGATCAATTTGAACGCGTGTACTTCGAGTACCACCTGGCGCGAGAGAGCCACAGCATGACGCGCGTGGCCGACCGTGCGGGGCTGGAGCGCACGCACCTGTACCGCAAGCTCAAGCAGCTCGGGGTGGACCTGACGCGCGGCGGGCGCCGGCAGGGACGCGCCGCACCGGAAAACGCCGCGGCCGCCCGCGAAGATCTGGACGACGACGCTGCGGCGCTCACCGTACCGACACCGACCGGCGCCATCAGCCCCACACGCCCCCTCCTTTAAGAACGCCTCGTTCCAGTCAACGTGAGAATCATCATCCTGGGCGCGGGTCGCGTCGGCAGTTCAGTGGCCGAAGCGTTGGTGTCCGAAGCCAACGACATCACCGTCATCGATCAGGATCCCGCACGCGTGGCCGAGCTGCAAAGCCGCTATGACCTGCGCGGCCTGGTGGGCAACGCCACTGCGCCCTCGGTGCTGCGCGAAGCCGGCGCCGAAGATGCCGACCTACTCATTGCCGTCACCGCCACCGATGAAACCAATCTGGTGGCCTGCAAGATTGCCGCTGAGCTCTTCAATACCCCCACACGCATTGCACGGGTGCGCGATGTGGAGCTGCGCGAACACCCGCAGCTCACCGGCGAGAAAGGCTTTCGCGTCAGTCACATCATCTGGCCCGAACAAAGCGTTACCGATGTACTGCTGCGTCTGGTGGAGTTTCCCGAAGCGCTGCAGGTCATGGAGTTTGCTGATGGCCGCGTGCAACTCATTGCCGTGCGCGCCTATGCTGGCGGCCCTCTGGTGAGCCACCCCATTGCGGATTTGCGCAAGCACATTCCCAACGTGGATGCACGCGTCGTGGCCCTGTACCGCAACGATCGCAGTTTGAAGTGCGATGGCCACACCCTGGTTGAACCGGGCGATGAAGTGTTTGTGCTGGCCGCCTCCGAGCACATCCGCACCGTGATGAGCGAACTGCGCCGCATGGATAAACCTGTGCGTAGCGTGATGATTGCTGGTGGCGGCAACATTGGCGTGCGCCTGGCCCGCGCGCTCGATACGCGTGAGGGGCTGGATCACAGCGCGCGCCTGAACGTCAAGCTCATCGAATTCAACAAGCGTCGCTGTGAAACCCTGGCCAGTCAGCTGAGCTCACGTGTGCTGGTGTTGCACGGTGATGTCACTGACGAAGACCTGCTCACCGAAGAAGGCGTGGGAGAGTGCGACCTATTTGTAGCAGTGACCAGCGACGACGAAAACAACATCATGAGTGCGCTGCTGGCCAAAAAGCTGGGCGCGCGCCGCACCATCGCCCTGGTCAACCGCAAAAGTTATGGCGATCTGATGCAAGGCGGGCAGATCGACATTGCCATCTCGCCCAGCCACGCCACGCTCTCGGAGCTGCTGCGCCACGTGCGCCGCGGTGACGTGGTGGCCGGGCACAGCCTGCGGCGCGGTGCGGCCGAAGCCTTGGAAATCATTGCGCATGGCGATGCGCGCAGCTCACGTGTGATTGGCCGGCGCGTTGAAGACATTGAACTGCTCAACGGCCGCTCGGGGGCGGCCTCGATTGGCGCCATCGTGCGGGGTCAGGGCGTACATGCGCGCGTGGTCATTGCGCATCACGACACCGTGATTGAGCCTGACGACCATCTGATTGTGTTTGTGTCTAACAAACGCATGATCCCCAAAGTCGAAAAGCTTTTTCAGGTAGACGTCGGTTTTTTCTGACCGGCGCATCCCCCCCACCCCCACCGATACCCATGCAGGCTCTGGCACGGTCCCTCTTTCCCGTCGTCAACGTATTGGGCGTGGTGGTGCTGGTCCTGGCCGCCACCTTGCTGGTGCCACTGGCCTTTGCTTTTTTTGGTCGTGATGCTGCGCTGCCGGCCTATGACAACGCCATCCTGATCACCGCCGCATCCGGCTTAGCCATGGTGCTGGGCACACGCCGCTACAAGCGCGAACTGCTGCCGCGCGACGGTTTTTTGCTGGTCACGCTGGTGTGGACCGTGTTGCCCGCCTTTGCCACCTTGCCGCTACTGTTTCACATCAAAGGCCTGTCGTTTACCGACGCCTACTTTGAAACCATGTCGGGTCTGACCACCACGGGCGCAACGGTGCTCACTGGACTCGATGCGCTGCCCCTATCCATCAATGTGTGGCGCCACCTGCTGGTCTGGATGGGCGGCATGGGCATCCTGGTGCTGGTGGTGGCCATCCTGCCCCTGCTGGGCGTGGGCGGATCTCAGGTGTTCAAGGCCGAATCCACCGGCGTCATGAAAGAAGCCAAGCTCACCCCGCGCATTGCTGAAACCGCCAAGGGTCTGTACACGATTTACTTCGCCATTTCGCTGGCGTGTTTTTTATCTCTGCACTTCGCGGGCATGGGCTGGGCCGATGCCTTCATGCACATGTGCGCCACCATGGGGCTGGGTGGATTTTCTTCACATGACGCCAGCTTTGGCCACTTCAATTCGCCCCTCATCGAAGCGGTGACCATCGTGTTCATGCTCATTGCCGGCGTGAACTTCTCCATGCATTTCCTGGCCTGGCGTCGTCGCTCACTGTCGGTGTACGCGCACGACCCGGAAGGCGTGCGTTTTTTTCTGCTCATGGTGATCTCGGTACTGACCGTAGCGTTTTTTCTCTGGGCCCAGGGCACCAACACCGACTTCACCACGGCCTTGCGACATGCGGCCTTTAACGTGGTGTCCATCGCCACCACCACAGGGTTCTCCAGTGTGGATTACAACCTGTGGCCCACCTTTGCTCCCGCGTTGATGTTGTTGTTGTGCTGTTTTGCCACCTGCGCAGGTTCCACGGGCGGCGGCATCAAAATGATTCGCGCCATCGTGCTGGTCAAACAGGCGCGGCGTGAGTTTGTCCGCATCCTGCATCCGCGCGTCATCAACCCCATCAAGGTAGCCGGCCACGTGGTGGAGAACAACGTGATCTACGCCGTGCTTGCCTTCATGCTGATTTACAGCGCATCGGTGGTGGCATTTACCCTCCTGCTGTTGGCCTCGGGGCTCGATGTGGTCTCGGCATTTACCGCGGTCATTGCCTGCATCAACAACACGGGACCAGGCTTGAACCAGGTGGGCCCCGCCACCACCTACGCTGTGCTCAATGATTTCCAGACCTGGGTATGCACCGCGGCCATGCTGCTCGGACGCCTGGAACTGATGTCCGTGCTGGTGCTGTTCACGCCCGAGTTCTGGCGCAAATAGCGTGTTTGAACTGCACAGTGTCACCCTGGCCGCCTTGCAGGCAGGCCGCACTCAAGCCCAGATCGATATGTGGCTGAACTCACTGCTGGATACTGGACCACGTGCCATCGTGGTGGAAAGTGCATGGATCAACGTCAACGCGCCGGCTGATGTGGTGCTGCGGAAGTTAAGTGCCGGCTGCGTGTGCTGCGTGGGCCAGGTGGTCCTCAAAGTGCAACTCACTCAGTTGCTGCGGCAGGTGCGGCCGCAACATTTGCTGCTGTTGCTCGCCCAGACCGAACATCTGGATCGGCTTTACGCACAACTGCAGGGCGGTTTCCTGGGATTTCGCGCAATTGACCTGCATGGGGTGCGGCAAGATCCCTCTTGAGTTTGTTCCGGGAATGCCGATATACCGTTTAGGACTCACTTAACAGGCACACGAGCCGACAGGGGACACCATGGAAATGATCTACAACAGTGCGCATTACTGCGTGGTTGAGTTCAGTGATGTGGGACCCGTCGGCACCGACGAAAACGGCGCCTACGAGATCATGGACAAAACCCTGCGCCGCGAGATCTTCCTGCGCGGCTCCGAGGCCGAAAACTTCCGCACCAACGTGCAATCGCTCATCGAACGCGAGCCCACCGTGGACGAGTTCGAAGAGTTTCTCTCCAGCTACAGCGAGCAGATGCACACGCCGCTCAGACTGCACTGAACGCGCACAATGGCGCCCGTGAAACGGGTGCGCCATGGACATTGATTTCGATTACATCGTCGTGGGTGGCGGGTCGGCCGGCTGCGTGCTGGCGGCGCGCCTGTCGGAAGACCCGCGGGTAAGCGTGGCGCTGCTTGAAGCCGGCGGCGAAAACGCCGGCATCCTGAACCGCGTGCCCATAGGCGCAGCCCTGCATGTCATGTGCCCCAACGCCTGCAACTGGGGTTTTGAGACCGTGCCGCAAGCGGGGCTCAATGGTCGGCGTGGGTATCAGCCGCGCGGCCGCGGACTGGGCGGCTCCGGCGCCATCAATGCGATGTGTTTTGTGCGCGGGCAACCGCAGGACTATGACGACTGGGCCGCACAAGGCGCCACGGGCTGGTCATGGAACGAGGTGCTGCCTGTTTTTAAACAGATGGAACACAACGAGCGCGGTGCCAACGAGTGGCGCGGTGTGGGCGGGCCACTGAATGTCGCGGACCTGTGCTCACCCAATCCATTTCAAAAGATTTTTATCGACGCCGCGCAGCAGGCTGGCATCACCTACAACCCCGACTTCAACGGCAGCACACAAGAAGGCGTGGGGCCGTATCAGGTCACGCAGAAAAACGGCGAGCGCTTCAGCGCCGCGCGTGCGTATCTGGCCCCCGCGCGCTCGCGCAGCAATCTGCAGGTGCTCACAGGGGCAAGGGTCACGCGGGTGCTCTTTGAAAATGCGCGCGCCACGGGCGTGGAGTTCACACGCGAAGGTCAAACACAGGTGCTGCGCGCGCGGCGCGAAGTCATCTTGGCCGCGGGGGCGTTGCAGTCGCCGCAACTGCTCATGCTCTCGGGCGTGGGCCCAGGCGCACACCTGCAGGCGCAAGGCATCGGCGTGGTGGCCGATGTGCCCGGTGTGGGGCGCAACCTGCAAGACCATCTGGACATCATCGTGAACCGGCGCGTGCCCAACACGGATTTGCTGGGCTTCTCATTCACGGGGGCGCTCAAATTCTTGCGGGGCATCTCGCGCTGGCGTCGCCAGCGGCGCGGTCTGCTCACCTCCAACTTTGCCGAGGCCGGCGCTTTTGTACGCACGCTGCCTGAGCTCACGCGACCTGATGTGCAACTGCATTTTGTGATTGGCATGGTGGACAACCACAACCGCACACTGCACTGGGGCCATGGCATGAGCCTGCATGCCTGCGGCCTGCAGTCCTATAGCCGCGGTCAACTCACGCTGGCCAGTCGCGATCCACAAGCCGCGCCGCTCATCGACCCGGGATTTCTGTCGGATGAACGCGACCTCGCCACCCTGGTGCGTGGCTTCAAGTTGATTCGCAAAATTTTTGCGCAGCCGGCCTTTGCGCCTTATGGCGGCGCGGATTGCTCGCACGAGCTTTACTTCGCCCAGGTGCACACCGACGATGAAATCCGCGCCGCCCTGCGCGCACACGCGGACACCATCTACCACCCCTCGGGCACCTGCCGCATGGGCGACACCACACATGACCCCCTGGCCGTGCTCGACCCACAGTTGCGTGTGCGTGGCGTGAACGGCTTGCGCGTGGTCGATGCCTCGGTCATGCCCACGCTGGTCTCGGGCAACCCCAATGCCGCGGTCATCATGATTGCGGAAAGGGCCGCACAACTCATCAAGGCTGAAGGATCCCCCGCATGAACCCCTCGCGCGCACTGGTGCTGTTTTCTGGCGGACAAGACTCCGCCACCTGTCTGGCCTGGGCGCTGGAACGCTTTGAGCACGTGCAGACCGTGGGGTTTGATTACGGCCAGCGCCACCGCGTAGAGCTGGACTGCCGTCTGCGATTTCTGGCGCAACTGCGCGCGCACTTCCCCCAGTGGGCCGCCAAGTTGGGCGAAGACCACGTGCTGGAGCTGCCGGTACTGGGCCGCATCAGCGAGACCGCGCTCACACATGACATGGCCTTGCGCATGAATGCCGCAGGCTTGCCCAATACCTTTGTGCCCGGGCGCAACGTGCTGTTCTTCACGCTGGCTGCAGCGCTCGCCTATCGGTGCGGATTAAAGGCATTGGTGGGCGGCATGTGTGAGACCGATTACTCCGGTTACCCCGACTGCCGTGACGACACGCTCAAGAGCCTGCAGGTCACGCTCAATCTGGGGCTCGATGCCCACTTGGTTATCGAAACACCCCTGATGTGGATGGATAAAGCGGCCACCTGGCAGATGGCCCAGCAGCTGGGCGGCGACACGCTGGTGGAGCTGCTGCGCGAACACACGCACTCCTGTTACCTGGGCGAGCGCTCACAACGCCATGAATGGGGCTATGGCTGCGGCACCTGTCCGGCCTGCCTACTGCGCGCCAGCGGCTATTCGCGTTGGCATGGGCAACGATGAACCCGTTGTTTTCTGCATTGGGACACCGGCTTGCGCGTTTTCTGACACGGCCGCTGCCGGGCCAGCAGGTGGCCACCAGCTCGCCCGAAGCGCTGGCGCACAGCCTCAAGCCCTGCGATGTGCTGCTGGTCGAAGGCAACACCCGCATCAGTGCCGCCGTCAAATACCTCACGCAATCGACGTGGTCGCACGCGGCGCTCTATGTGGGGCCGCAACCCGATTGGCCCCGCCACAAAGGTGAAGTGGTGGCCTTCATCGAGGCCGATCTGAACGAAGGCGTGCGCGCCATGCCGCTGTCCCACTACGCCTTGGCACACACACGCATCTGCCGCCCTGTGGGGCTCAACGCGCAGGAATATGAGCGCGTGGTGGCCTTTGCGCACGCACAGCTCGGACACCGGTACGACCTCAAAAACGTACTGGATTTAACGCGCTACCTGCTGCACACCCCACCCGTGCCGCTGCGTTGGCGCCGCCGCATGATTGCCCTGGGCAGCGGCGACCCCACGCGTGCCATTTGCTCCACGCTCATCGCACAAGCGTTTGAGGCCGTGCGCTATCCCATCCTGCCCGATGTGGTGCATCAGCCCCGCCATGACCCCAATTGCGCGGACTGCATGGATGAGCTGCTGCGCATCCGCCATCACAGTCTGTTTACACCGCGCGACTTTGATGTGTCGCCGTTTTTTGCCGTGATCAAGCCACGGTTGGAAATGGGCTTTGATCCTCACACGCTGCATTGGGCGGACGAACACCCCAAAACCCACAAGGCGCCGTAAAGATCGGCGCGCTTTACATCTGCTCCCAGGGCAAGCCCGCCTTGCGCCAGCCGCCCAACGTGTTGCGGTGAAAGTGCTCATCGAGCTCACCCTCGAAGCCTTCAAGAATGTTGACCACATCCGTAAAGCCCGCATCCTCCAGCGCCGCCGCAGCCGCCAGCGTGCGCTTGCCTGAGCGGCAGATCAGCAAAAGGGGGCGGTCTTTGTGCCCTGCCTCGTGCAGCACGTCCTGGGCAAAGTGAGGGTTGATCTCAAAGTCGGGCGACAGGTGCCACTCAATGTTCACCGCGCCCACCGGGTGGCCCACGTAGAAAAATTCAATCTCCGTACGGCAATCAATCAGCAGCGCCTCGGGGTTGCGCTGCAAGGCCTCATAAGCCTGGGTAGGGGTGAGATGTTTCATGGCTAAAGGTTACCCCGCGAGTCCAGCCATAAACCCGCGGGGCATCAACGTCATTGCCCCGTGAAATTGGCGGCAATGAAATTGCCCTGCAAGGTAAAGAACATGTAAAGGGTGGCCTTGGCTTGGTCGGCCACTGCAGCATTGACCAGGGTCACTTTCCATTCTTTGCCTTTGGCGCCCTCAACCACTTCGGCCTTATGGGGCGCCACGTCTTTCCACGACGCATCGAGCTTGCCGGTGTGCACCAGCATGGCGCGCCGCTGCGTGGCGCACTCGGTGACGGTGGCCTCGGTCGCGGGCTTGCTGCCATGGAAGTGGCAACTGCCGCCCGCGCCCGCGTGGGCTGGCAGTACGCACAAAAGTGCAACGATGAGGCCGGTGATGACGACGAGATGGTTCATGAGTCATTTCCTTCAGTTGAGGTAGAGAAACAAGGTTTGGTTCAGAGCGCGTTGCGACGGGCATCGGTGGCGTTTTCAATGTCCATGTCTTCGTGAATATGTCGATGCTCATCGACCGGAAAGCGAAAACTCTCGGGCGCCACGTCGTGCTGGAAGCCGTGCAACTGCATAAAGAGCAGGTACGCGCCGGCGTAGAACAGCCCCAGGTTGGCGACATAGCTGAAGCGTTGGAATGACGGACGATGCCGCCACAGCGCCAGCAGCGCCACCATCACCGCCAAAGCGGCAATCTGCCCCAGCTCCACGCCGACGTTGAAGCTCAGAATGCGCCACAACATGGCCAGGGGGTCATCGCCCAGTGGCAATTGCTGCAACCGGGTGGACAGACCAAAGCCGTGCAGCAAACCAAACCCGAACACGGCGGCCAGCAGGTTGGGCGATGGCGCGTTGAAGTATTTTTGGAATCCGCCGTTGTTGTCGAACGCCTTGTACATCACGCTCAGCGCAATGATGGCGTCGATCAGGTAGTAGTTCCAGGTGACTTGGTAATAGGTGGCCAGGATCAGCGTGATGCAATGGCCCAAGGTGAATGCCGTGACGAATTTGGCCACCTGCCTGAACGTGGTGAGAAAAAACACCACGCCCAACAAAAACAGCAGATGGTCGTAGCCGGTGAGCATGTGACGGGCCCCCAGCTCCACGTAGTGCACATAGCCTGCTTCCAGCATGCGCAGTCGATCCGACTCGGAAATGCCGTGGGCCAGGGCCGCCAGCGGCACGAGCAACAGCAGGAACACCATAGGGCGCCCAGAAAGAAATGTCTTCATGGCTTGGGAGCGTCTTTCAAAAGAGGGGAATGACCAACAGCAGCAACATCGGGGGCCGAAGCGCTCCACCCATGGCGCGAGATTTTATGCACGGGCTGACTTCTACAATCCACGGCTCCCGACGACGAGCCCTGCAATGACCTCCTCCACCGAACACCGCCTACGCGAACTTCTTGCCCGCCGCATTTTGATTCTGGACGGTGCCATGGGCACCATGATCCAGCGCTACAAGCTCACGGAGGCGGACTTTCGCGGCACGCGCCTGGTCGATCACACCATTGATGTGAAGGGCAACAACGAGCTGTTGCAACTCGTGAAGCCCGAAGTCATCCGCGAGATTCATGAGCAGTACCTCGCAGCGGGGGCGGATCTCATTGAGACCAACACCTTTGGCGCCACGCGCATTGCGCAGGACGATTACCACTTGCCGCATCTGGCGTACGAAATGAACGTAGCGGCGGCCCGATTGGCGCGCGCGGCGTGCGACAAGTTCAGTACGCCCGACAAACCACGCTTCGTGTGTGGCGCACTGGGGCCCACGCCCAAGACCGCGTCCATCTCGCCCGGCGTGAACGACCCCGGCGCGCGCAATGTGACCTTCGATCAATTGGTGGCCTCCTACGAAGAACAAACACGCGGCCTGATCGAAGGGGGCGCCGATGTGCTGCTCATTGAAACCATCTTCGACACGCTCAATGCCAAGGCGGCGATCTTTGCCCTTGAGACCGTGTTTGAAGCGCGCGGCGAGCGTCTGCCCGTGATCATCAGCGGCACGGTGACCGATGCCTCGGGCCGGATTTTGTCGGGGCAAACGGTGGGGGCGTTCTGGAATTCGGTGCGGCACGCCCAGCCCTTGGCCATCGGCCTGAACTGCGCGTTGGGTGCGGCATTGATGCGGCCCTACATCGAAGAGCTTTCTT